>NZ_JBYTEO010000023.1:0-102467 GCF_058791355.1 Pseudomonas sp. EB271-G4-1 | reverse complement strand
ATCTTTTGATTTTTCCAGGGCCAAAGCAAGATCAAAAGATCGCAGCCTGCGGCAGCTCCTACAGGTCGAGGTACATCTGCCAGTTTTCAGGGTGCCGGGAAGGTCTGGATGTAAGCCAGCAAATCATCGATCTTCTCTCGATCGCTGATCCCCCAGAAAATCATCCGTGTGCCCGACACCACGGCTTTCGGGTCCTCGATGTACGCCGCCAGTTTTTCCCGCGTCCAGACAATGCCCGACGATTTCATCGCATCGGAGTACTGATAGTCCGTGGTGCTGCCGGCAACCCGTCCGACAACACCGTTGAGTTGCGGACCAAAAAACGCCCGCGCCGACTCGCCGATCTGATGGCAGCCACCACACACCCGCTTGAACAGTTTACCGCCCGCCTCGGCATCGCCCTGCGCGTTCGCTTGCGTGGCGAACAGGCCTGTACCGAGGGTCAGGACGAGGGTCATCACGGCCGCTTTGTTCATTTCCAGCTCCCGCCTGCAGCGAAAAAAAAATGGCCGCCATTTGAGCATGACCAGGGCCCATGGCCGAAGCTTTTCGCATGTACAAGGCCCAAGCGTGCCGTCCATCCCGCCAAGCCTCGCTGCGCTTTTGCCCGCCTAGACTAGCTACTCACAACGTGAGTGGCATGTACAGCCGCCACCCCCACACCAACTTACGGAGACTCAATCATGAAAATTGTTGTCATCGGCGGTACCGGCTTGATCGGGGCACAACTGTGCAAACTGTTGCGCGAAGGTGGCCATGATGTGGTGCCCGCCACGCCGAGTACCGGCGTCAACGCCGTCACCGGGGAAGGCTTGCAGGCAGCCCTGCAGGGCGCTGACGTGGTGGTCGACGTCGCCAACTCACCTTCGTTCGAAGATGCCGCCGTGCTGGAATTCTTCGAAAAATCCGGGCGCAATCTTGCCGCCGCCGAGAAGGCCGAAGGGGTCAAGCATCACGTCGCGCTTTCGGTAGTGGGCACGGAACGGATGCTCGAAAGCGGCTACTTTCGCGCCAAGATGGCCCAGGAAGAGATCATCAAGAAAGCCGGTGTGCCTTACTCGATCCTGCGCGCTACGCAGTTCTTCGAGTTCATCGGCGCCATTGCACAATCAGGCGCACAAGGCGACACCATTCGCCTGACATCGGCCGCCCTGCAGCCGATCGCCTCGGCCGATGTCGCCGCGGCACTGGCCAAAATTGCCGTGGCGGCGCCCACCGGCAAAATCGAGGAAGTGGCTGGCCCTGACAAACAACCTCTGGTGTCGTTCGCAAAAACCTACCTGCAACACACCAAGGATCAGCGTGAAGTGATTACCGACGACAACGCCGGATATTACGGCGCGATCATCAACGACCAGTCACTGACCCCTGGCGCCAATCCCATCCTCGGCAAGATTCACTTCGATCAATGGCTCAAGAGCGCTGGCGTCTAATAAGGCAAACCGCGTACACATTCAGGAGAGTCCCATGCGAACCCACGTTCTCCTCGCCCTGCTTGCACTGTCCACCCTGCCAGCCCGGGTCCTGGCCGCCGACGCGCCGCACCCGGATGTCAAGGAAGTGTCGGTCACGGCGCTGCCCGATTACCCCGGCAAGGAAGTGCTGATGCTCACCGTCGAATACCCGCCGGGCGGTGCCGACCCGGTTCATCGACACGACGCCCACGGCTTCATCTATGTGCTCGAAGGCTCGATCGTCATGGGGGTCAAGGGTGGCAAGGAAGTCACGTTGAAGCCCGGACAAAGCTTCCATGAAGGACCCAACGACATACACACGGTGGGCCGCAATGCCAGCAACGACAAGCCGGCGAAGTTTGTCGTCTTTCTATTGAAGGACCAGGGTAAGCCGCCAGTGTTGCCTGCCGATTGATCATCGCCCGGCATACTCGCGTATGACTGGCTAATACCTGGATGTTGATCTGGACAACCTATGCATGAGTGACGGGGTTTTTCAGGCAATTAAGATGCAGGCATCGAATGTCAGGGCTGCAATAGCCGGCATTCCTGCCTGCCCACTTGTTGCTTGAACAATCCCGTGACTCATTAGGTGAACATGATGAACACCCCCCGCCTTGCATCAGGACTTGCCCTCCTTTCAGCCCTCGCTTTACTCACCGCCAACGCACAGGCCGTCGAAGCGGGAGCCGGAACGTCCGGCGCCCACACGGCCGTGCATAACGCTGCCGAGGGGGGTGCAGACCGCACCAAGGAACCACAACTGGCTGCCGATGGTGCGCAGCGTCTCAAGCAGAATCAGGTGGCTGAAGGTGGCGCCGATCGCCTGAGAGAACGGCAGCTCAAGCAAAATCAGGTCGCCGAAGGTGGCGCCGATCGCCTGCGCGAGCGGCAACTGGCATCGGACGGTTCCGATCGACTGAAGCAAAACAACGTTGCCGCAGGCGGATACAACTCGATGCGCGGGACAAGGGTGGCAGAAGGTGGCTCCGACCGCCTGCGGCACAATCATTACGCCGATGGCAGCAATGGCTACGATGCCAGCTCCGACGTCATGCCCTATTTCTGCATGGAATGCCGCTGATCTCCTGTAGGAGCGAGCATGTTCCGGGCGGCGTTCCGACGATGGTCGTGAACGATAACGCGTAGAACCAGATGCCCAGCGGCGCCCGTGGGTTTCTCGCGAGCATGCTCGCTCCTACAAGGGTAAATCTCATGCACAAAAAAATCCGGAGTCCTGTGAATGGGTCCGGATTTTTTGTTGCGCGTGTAGTCAGTCCTTGAAATCGGTGGACAGTGCCAGCTCGTTCCATTGCGCCAATTCCTGGGCGACAAAGCGGTTTTTCGCTTCGATGCGCGCGATGGTATCGCTGCCCAGTGCCAGCCGTTGTGGCGGCTTCGGTGCATTGACCAGGGCCAGCATGGCGTCGGCGAACTTCACCGGATCGCCCGGCTGGGCATGGTTGGCGGCTTCGGCATGCTTGCGCATGGCGCCGACGGTTTCATCGTAGTCCGACAGTTCCAGCGCGGTCTTCACCAGCGATTGCTCGTCGAGGAAGTCGGTGCGGAAGAAGCCCGGCTCGACCACCGTGGCATGTATCCCTAGCGGCGCCAGTTCCTGGTGTAGCGCTTCGGTAATACCTTCTACCGCAAACTTGGTGGAACCGTAGACACCCCAGCCCATGTAGGCGTGGTAGCCGCCGATGGAAGAAATGTTGATCACATGTCCGCTGCGCTGGCGACGCATGTGCGGCAGTACCGCCCGGGTCACGTTGAGCACGCCGAAGACGTTGGTGGCGAACAGACGCTCGGTCTCGCTGGCGCTGGTTTCTTCCACCGCGCCCAGCACGCCGAACCCGGCATTGTTGATCAGCACATCGATGCGGCCGAAACGCTTGATGCCTTCTGCGACGGCCTGATGCGCTTGCTCCTCGCGGGTCACGTCCAGGCGCACGGCCAGCAGGTTTGGGTGATCGCCCAGTTTGGCGGTGATTTCTTCAGGTTTACGGGCCGTGGCGATGACCGCGTCGCCGGCATGCAGAGCACGTTCTGCGATGAGAGTACCAAAACCACGGGAAGCCCCAGTAATGAACCAAGTGCGCATTTCAACTCCTCCTGTCAGCGACCCGAGCGTTATTGCCGGGCCTTCCTGATGAGTTGACGCCACTTTAAAACTGCACTACTGATGTGATAATCCCAGTAATTTTGCATGACTTTGTGAAAGGTATTCACATATGAAAGGGCCGTCCGCGTCAGACCTCTCGACCTTCCTGAGCGTGGCCCACCACTTGAACTTCAGCCGGGCGGCGGTGGAACTGGGGCTGACGCCGTCTGCGCTGAGCCATGCGGTGCGGACCCTGGAGAACCGGCTCGGCGTGCGGCTATTTAACCGCACCACCCGCAGCGTCGGCCTGACCGAAGCCGGTGAGCGCCTGTTCGCGCGATTGAAGCCCGCATTTCGCGATATCGACGATGCCCTGGAGGACCTGAACAATTTTCGCGATAAACCCTCGGGCAACCTGAGAATCAACGCTGGTCGCCAGGCCGCCGAACTGGTGCTGCTGCCGCTGGCGGCCAGGTTCCTCGAAGCCTGCCCAGACGTGAAACTGGAGATCGTGACGGACGACGCGCTGGTCGATGTGGTGGCGCAGGGCTTTGACGCCGGCGTCCGCTTTGGCGTCCGGTTGGAGGCGGACATGGTCTCCCTGCCGATTGGCAGCCACATGCGCTCGGTGGTCGTGGGCTCGGCGGAGTTTTTCCGCAGGCATCCCGTTCCGCAAAAACCCGAGGATTTGCATGGCCTGCCGTGCATCCGCCATCGTTTCCCCAGTGGCGCTATGTATCGCTGGGAGTTCGAACGGGGTGCAATCGCCCAGGAAATCGAGATAGACGGCCCACTGACCCTGGGCGACGTCAGCCTGATGGTCGGCCCGGCGTTGCAGGGCGTCGGCCTGGCCTACATCTTCGAAGACATGGTCAAGGCGCAGATTGCCGACGGCAGCCTGATCCAGGTGTTGGGCGACTGGTGTCCCTACTACCCCGGCCTGCATCTGTACTACCCAAGCCGACGGCATGTGCCGGCAACGCTCAAGGCTTTCATCGAATGTGCACGAGCGGCACGGGAGGTCGGTCCACGATAGGTTTTTTGGAACCTGTAGGAGCGAGCATGCTCGCGAAAAACCTGAGGGCACCGCGGGGTGCCAGGCTCCCCGCGTCATCGTTGACGACCATCGTCGGAACGCCGCCCGGAGCATGCTCGCTCCTACAGTAAATCGGGTACAGCCGTCTCCCCCCTAGTATCAGGGCGATCAGGTCTTGAGGTAGTCCAGCGTCTGCGCCGTGGTCCACAAGGCATTGGCGATGTAGCGATAGTTGATCAGCGCAGCCAGGTAGCCATCGCCCTCAGGCGTGCTCGGGCCGGCGGTGGCGTCGCGGACCACCGCCACTTCAAAGCCCTGCTCCAGCAACTCACGCAGGTGCGACTCGACACAGAGGTTCGCCGCCATCCCCGCCAGTATGATTTGCGAAACACCGTGCTTGCGCAGTTGCAACGCCAAGTCATTGGTTTCAGGGCCGTACACTTTATGCGGCGAAGCGATAATGGTCTTGCCGTCGAGGATGTACGGCTTGAACCCGGGCATGAAGTCGGCACCGGAGTTTTCGAAACCGTCGAGGCTCAGCGGCCCCTGCCGATCGAACATGCAGATGCTGTGCATGACCTTTTCCAGCGGCCCGCCGAAATGCCAGTCGTGATCGCACGGGTAGTAATAGTGCGGGGAAACAGCGACGGTGATGCCTGCTTCTTTGGCAGCGGCAAACAACTGCCCGAGGTGATTGACCACATCGTGCTCGACGACACTCTTGCCGAATACACCCCAGCTCACACCTTCGGGGCTGAGGAAGTCGATCTGCGGGTCGATGACCACCAGTGCTGCGCGGGCCAGGTCGAGCTGCATGCCCGGGTCCGGCAGCGCAGGCTCTGTCGGGTCGGCATACGGGGCGGTGGTGCGAATCGAATCGTTGCTCATGACAGTTGACTCCGCTCAAGGATGGAAAAATCGCGCTGCGCCATGGCACCCGGCAGGGGTGTTGTTTACCATCGGCGAGAACGTCATCCTACGGTCGCGCCCTGTTCCTCTTTTGCCAGGGCGTACAGCGTCTTTACCCAGGCGTCTCCAACATGGATATCCTTTCCGAATTCTTCGAGCGCACACAACTGCAGGGTCGGCTGTTCTTTTCCGGCCCCATGGTGGGCACACTGGTGCTCGACAAGCCGCCGGGCATGGCGTTCATCCATGTGATCCGTCGTGGCGGTATCCACATGGTGCAACCGGGGCTGCCAACGATCTCGATCAACGAGCCCAGTGTGCTGTTTTGCCCCAGCAGCTGCCGTTATCAATTGCGCTCAAGCTCGGTCGAGGGCGCCGAATTGATCTGCGCTTCGTTCCAGTTCGGACGCAATTCCCTGCAACCCTTCCCGCTCGGGCTCAAGGAAACCCTGGTGTTTGCCTTTCGCCAACTGGAAAACCTCACGCCCCTGCTCGGCACCCTGATCAATGAATTTCAGGACAAGGCCCCCGGCCGAACCAAAGCCCTGAACCTGCTGCTCGAATACCTGTTCGTGCTCCTGGTGCGCCGCTCGGTCAGCGAGGGCAAGATATCCAGCGGTTTGCTGTACGCCCTTCAGGATGGGCGCCTCGGGACAGTGTTCAAGCGCATTCACCAGGAGCCCGAGGCGCCCTGGACCGTAGAGAAAATGGCCAGCCTTGCGAATATGTCGCGGTCAAAATTTGCCGCCTGTTTTACCCGGATCATGGACATTTCGCCGATGGGCTACGTCACCGCCTGGCGAATGAAACTGGCCCAGGATCTATTGCGCGATGGTGTGCAGATCAAAGTCATCGCCGCGACAGTCGGCTACAGTTCGCAAGCCTCGCTCTCTCGAACCTTCCTCAACGTGGTGGGCTGGCCGCCGGCCGAATGGCTCAAGCGCGATACCTGCGGCGAGGCTGTCGCAGACGTGGCGGCGCGGCTTCTGCCCGACCTGCCGGACGATTCAACCACCGAACATAGCTAACCTGTCAGAGAGAAAAAACCGATGGTCACCTGCTACCTGAAATATGTGCTGGACCCCTACAAGCTCGATGCATTCGAACACTACGGCAAACTGTGGATTCCACTGGTGGAGAAGTTCGGCGGCCAGCATCACGGCTACTTCCTGCCGTCCGAGGGGGCCAACAACGTTGCCCTGGCCATGTTCACCTTCCCTAGCCTTGCGGCCTACGAAACGTATCGCCAACAGTCTATGAAGGACGCGGAATGCATCGCCGCCTTCAAGTACGCAGAAGAAACGCGCTGCATCCTCAGCTATGAGCGCTCCTTCTTTCGTCCGGTGTTCGGCGAGCAGAAACAGCAAACGGCCTGATGGGTTCACAGCGCATTGGAATCAATAAACATGCCGCCTGACCGGGCGGCATTTTTCATTGCCAAACCCAGAGTGTAATGGCGGGTTTGAATGTCAGATGAATGGTCGGCCAATAGACGGCAAACTGCTGATGATGGGACTAACTTTACAAGTCCGCACTGCCAACCCGGCATTCTTATAGCGGTGACCTCTCATGGAAAAGATCGCCCAAAAGTTTCTCGACACTTCTATAAACCGCTTCGCTGGAGCGAGCCTCGCACTGATTATCGGCTTGAGTACATCAACAGCGGCATTGGCCGATGAGGCATATGCCAAAACACTGCTCAAGAACATGTCCGACTATATGTCAGCGCAAAAAAATATATCGTTTAGCTACGACACGATTCTGGATGTCGTTACTAAAGATAAGCAACGACTTGCACTGGCAGGTTCCGGCACCGTTGCCATCACCCGGCCTGACAAGCTGCGCGGTACACGCACCAGTGGCTTTGCCGACCTTGAGATGCTGTTTGATGGCAAGACGCTGACCTTGATCGGCAAAGGCAAAAACATCTACACGCAGGTCGAAATCCCGGGCACGGTTGACCAGCTTCTCGATACGCTGCGCGACAAATACAACAGGCCACTGCCCGGTGCAGATCTGTTGATGTCCAATCCCCAGGATCAATTGATGTCAGGCGTGACCAACATCAAGGATCTTGGAAGTGGCGTTATCGGGGGGACCGAATGCGATCACCTGGCTTTCAGGAAGAAAGACGTTGACTGGCAAATATGGATCGCCCAAGGCGATCGCCCCTACCCTTGCCGTTATGTCATCACTTCCAAAACAATTGCCGGTAGTCCCCAATACAGCATCCAGCTAAGCGACTTTAAAAGTGGCGATGCCGTCGCGGTTGATGATTTCACGTTTAACAATTCGACCAATGCCGAGAAAATCGAACTCAAAGACCTGCCCAACGCCGAGGACTTGCCCAGCAACTTTGTTCGAGGAAAAGCCCAATGAACCTATTGATGAAATCCTTCGGCTTCCTTCTGGCGGCATTCGTACTGATGTGTGCGCTGGAGCTTGGAGAGACCTTGTCGATCCCCGGCGTGCACAGCGTCGTTCCTCACGCCGAGGCGGTGGTCGGGCGTCCTCTTACGCCCGTCAGCGTTGCCGGCGTCGCGAGGCGCACGGCGCGGCGCAATTAACCTTGATGTTCGAGCAAACCAGCAATAACGATCAACGCTCGAGCGCACCTGGACGATGGTGCCTGCCAACATGGCAATCACCACGCAGATGAAAACCTGCCTCCAGAGCGGCAGCCTCGTCGAGGCTGCCGCTTTTTGAACCTAACCTTGTTTCAAGTCCAGGCAATAGGTGTAGTAACCGGGATCGCGCACATAACCCAATGACTCGTACAGACGCTGGGCACCGTAGTTGTCAGTTGCGGTTTCCAGGGTCATGCCCTTGGCTCCCATCAACCGCGCAAAGTCGCGGGCGGTATTCATCAGCAGCGTACCAACGCCTTTGCCCCGGGCGGCGGGCGTGGTGAACAGGTCGCCGAGCAGCCAGGTGCGGTGCGCGTCGATGGAGGAAAAGGTTGGGAACATCTGCACGAAACCCAGCGCCTGGCCGTCGGTGTCCTCGGCGAAGAAGATCACCGACTCGTCGCGGGCAATGCGTTCGGCAATGAAGTTGCGGGACTGGGGCAGGTTCGACGGCTGGCCGTAGAAGCCACGATAAGCGTCGAATAACGGCGCGATCGTGTCGATGTGGGAAGCGTCGGCGCGCAGGGCCAGGATAGCCATGAGGGTGCTCCATTGCGGTCTTGGGAGTTTGAGCCTAGCAATGGCAATCGAATTTTTCCTGTGGGAGCGAGCCTGCTCGCGAAGGGGCCATGACATTCAACATTGATGTTGACTGGTCCATCGCTTTCGCGAGCAGGCTCGCTCCCACACAGGATTTGCTTAAACGCGCACGTTACGTCCTGGCAAGGTCGTGCGCTGGCTGTTTTCCCAATTCTCTACCAGCCCCACCGGCACATCCGACGCTGGCAACATCTTCACCCCGCGAACCAGGTCCGAAGCCCGTTCGGCGAGCATGATGGTCGGCGCATTGAGGTTGCCGTTCGGTTCGGTCGGGAACACCGAAGAGTCGATGACCCGCAAGCCCTTGATGCCATGCACCCGCAGCTCGGAATCCACTACCGCCATGTCGTCCTCGCCCATGCGGCACGAACCACAGGGGTGGTAAGTGCTTTCGAGGTTGTCACGGACAAAGGCGTCGAGGTCTTCATCGCTGGTCACCAGCGCTCCGGGAGCGATTTCGCCGTCGCGGAAACGGTCCATGGCTTTCTGGCCGATGATCTCCCGGGTCAGGCGGATGCAGCGGCGGAAGCCTTCGCGGTCCTCTTCGCGCTCCAGGTAGTTGAAGCGAATCTCCGGGTGTTCGTACGGATCGGCCGACCGCACGCGCACATAGCCACGGCTTTTCGGTTTGTTTGGCCCTGTGAGCACCATGAAACCGTGGCCCTTGATCGGCTTGTTGCCGTCGTAGCGCATCGCTGCCGGCAGGAAGTGGAACTGGATGTCCGGCCAGCGCAGGCCCTTCTCGGAGCGAATGAAACCACCGGCCTCGAAGTGGTTGGTGGCGCCCAGGCCGTCCTTGAACAGCAGCCAGCGCAAACCGATCATCAATTTGCTCAGCGGGTCCATCTTGCTGTTGAGCGTCACCGGTTCCTTGCAGCCGAACTGGATGTACACCTCGGCGTGATCCTGCAGGTTCTCCCCTACCCCCGGCAGGTCATGGCGCACGCCGATCCCGGCCTTGCGCAGGACCTCGGCCGGGCCGATGCCGGAGCGTTGCAGCAGGTGCGGCGAACCGATCGGCCCGGACGAGATCAGGACTTCGCGGTTGCAATAAACCTGGTGGGTCTGACCTCCGTGGTCATACATCACCCCGACTGCACGCTTGCCTTCGAGGATGACCTGGCGCGTCATCGCATGGGTGATCACCGTCAGGTTCGGACGGCCCATGGCCGGACGCAAGTAGGCGTTGGCCGTGGAGCAGCGCACGCCATTTTTCACGGTCATGTGCATCGCACCGAAACCTTCCTGCATGTAGCCGTTGCAATCTTCGGTCTTGATGTAGCCCGCCTCCGCGCCGGCTTCGACCCAGGCCCCGTACAACGGATTTTTCATGTGATTGCCGTTGCTGGTGTGCAGTGGTCCGGTCTGCCCGCGATAGCTGTCGCCACCGGACTCGTAGCTTTCGGCGCGCTTGAAGTACGGCAGGCAATTCTTGTAGCCCCAGCCCTGGGCGCCGAGGGATTCCCATTCGTCGAAATCCAGGGCGTGGCCGCGAATGTACACCAGGCCATTGATCGACGACGACCCCCCCAGCACCTTGCCCCGCGGGCAATGAATGCGCCGGCCGTTAAGGTAGGTTTCCGGCTCGGTTTCGTAGCGCCAGTTGTACTTCTTGGTGTTCATCGGGATCGAGAACGCACTGGGCATCTGAATCACCACGCTCTTGTCGCTGCCACCGAATTCCAGGACCAGCACCGAGGTGGCCGGGTCTTCGCTCAGGCGGTTGGCCAACACACAACCTGCCGAGCCTGCGCCAATGATGATGTAGTCGTATTTTTGCGTGGTCATTCTTTGCGTGGTCATGGCTATCTCCCGACCGTCGTTTGAGTGAATACCGGCCGTGGTTGCTGTTTATGGGTCAGCGTGTCGCCAGTGGTGTATTGCGGGGAGGTTATTTCGACCTGCTGGATAACGGCCTCTTCGCGCGCAAGGTCGATCGAACGGCTCAGCCAGTAGTACGCCAGGCCCGAGACGATCAGCCCCACCAGCCAGGCGATGTCGATGCTGCCCAGGGCCTTGGCCAGCGGGCCGACATACACTTCGCGTTGTTCGACGCCGTCGTAGATGTAGAAGAACGGAATCATCGAGATAAAGCCGATGGCATAGGCGGCGATGCCACGCAGGCCCCAGTTGCCGTAGATGTTGCCGTGGGGCATGAAGAAGTGCGGGATGGCGTAGCGGCCCTTGCGCACGAAGAAATAGTCCGTGAGGTTGACCGAGGTCCAGGGCACCAGGAAGTACAGCATCACCACCAGGTAGATGCCGAGCACCGACAGGCCTTTGCCGGAACTCTGGATGCTCAGGGCCACGCCCAGTTGCAGCAGGATCACGAACGCGATGGCGAGGATCCGCGCCTTGCGGGTCGGCTCGATGTGCCTGATCGAATCGACACAGGTCAGGGTAGTCAGCTTGGCGCTGTAGATGTTCATCGCGATCACCGGCAGGAACGCCAGGATGGTCACCACCACGACCGCGGTGCCCATCAGTGGCGACACGGTGTTGCCGACTTGACCCAGGGCCACCAGCACATCGGTGGAGTGCAGGTGATCGGCCAGCCAGCCACCGACGGAAATCATCCACGCTCCGGACAACGAAGCGCCGAGAAACACCACGGCGATCAGCTTGCCGCTGGAGGTGTTCTTTGGCAGGTAACGCGAGTAGTCCGACACGTAGGGGGCATAGGCGATGTTGTAACTCGCCGCGGCCGCGAACTGCGCGATGAAACCGGTCCAGTTGAAGCCCAGCGGTGCGGGGGCCGCTTCGCCCTCGGCCAGCGCCGGCAACACGGCGTCCGGTACCCAGCCCATCAACACCGCCAGGGTCACCAGGCCGTACAGCGGCAGCGACAGGCACAACGCCCATTTGAAGCTGCGGTGCATCCAGTCATGGCCGAGGATCGCCAACACCGCCGCCGGGAGGGTCACCGCCACCGCGATCACCGCGGGGCTGAAACCGAACAGCGTGTGCAGGCCCTGCATCATCAGCACCAGGTTGACGATGTTGAACCCGGCGAACACGAACAGCGTCGCCAGCAGCACCAGGATCACCCCACGGTAACCGAACTGCGCGCGGGACTGGATCATCTGTGGCAAGCCGAGGTGCGGGCCTTGCGAACCGTGAAACGCCATGAACAGCGTGCCAAACATGATGCCCAGGGTGCCGGCGAGTGTGGTCCAGAGCGCGGTCAGGCCGACGCTTGGGCCGACGAAGCCGATGGTCATGGTGAAGAAGGTGAAATTGCCGAGGAACCAGAACGGGCCCTGGCTCGACAGTTTGTCGGTGCGCTCGTTCTCGGGGATGAAGTCAATCGAATGCCCCTCGACGACGGATTTGTCGTCGAGGGAGGAGACACTCGTGGCGGACTTGGCGTTAGTGTTCATGATGGACTCTTATTGTTGGAAGATCATGACGAGATAACCGCGTTCTTTTGGGTGAACGACATCCCTGCTGGGGAACCTGTGGGAGCGAGCCTGCTCGCGAAGGCGATGTTTCAGGCGACATTGATGCTGGATATGCCAGCCTCTTCGCGAGCAGGCTCGCTCCCACAGGGTTTGTGTCGTTCAAGAGTCAGCCATGACTCACGGCAAGGTGATCCACACCGCCTTGGTTTCGAGCAAGTAATCGAGCTGCTCGGCGCCCAGGTCCTTGCCGAACCCGGACTGCTTGTAGCCACCGAACGGCATCGACGGGTCGAGGGTGCCGTGGGCGTTGACGTAGACCGAGCCGGCCTTGAGGCGTGGTATCAGGCGATGCACCTTGCCCAGGTCGTTGGAGTACAGGGCAGCCGCCAAGCCAAAAGCTGAGTCATTGGCCAGGGCCAGGGCCTCTTCATCATCATCGAACTTTGCTGTCACCAGCACCGGACCGAAGATCTCTTCCTGGACGATGCGCATGTCGTTGCGGCAATTGGCGAAGATGGTCGGCTCGACGAAGAACCCCGGACCGTCGACCGGTTGGCCGCCGTACACCAGTTCGGCGCCTTCGGCCTTGCCGGTCTCGATGTACTCGGTAACGCGCTGCTTTTGCAGGGCCGACACCAGTGGGCCGATGAAGCAGTCCGGGTCCAGGCCCGGGGCCATTTTCAGGGTGCGTGTATAGGCGATCAGCTCACGCAGGAATTCGTCATGGACGCTGCTATGAATATAAGCCCGCGTACCGGCATCGCATACCTGCCCGGAGTTGAAAAATACGCCATTGGCGACCGCTTGTGCCGCGGCCGGAATGTCGGCATCGGCAAACACGATGACTGGCGACTTTCCACCGAGTTCGAGGGTCAGCCGCTTCATGTCGTCCAGCGCCGCGCGGCCAACGGTAAGGCCCACCGGGGTGGAACCGGTGAAGGTCAATTTGTCGATGCCGGGGTGGGTGGTCATGGCCGCGCCGACCACGCTGCCGCGACCAGTGACAATGTTGATCACGCCGTCCGGAATGCCCGCTTCCTGCACCAGTTCCGCGAAACGCAGGGCCGACAGCGAGGTCAGCTCAGCGGGCTTGACCACCACGGTGCAACCGGTGGCCAGCGCCGCGCCGAGTTTCCAGGCCATGGTTTGCAGCGGGAAGTTCCACGGCACGATGGCGCCGACCACCCCTACCGCTTCCTTGCGGGTATAGGCCAGGTAATTACCCGGCAGCGAAGGCTCGACGGTGCGCCCGTGGAGCTTGGTGGCCCAACCGGCGAAATAGCGCAGGGTTTCGACAGTGCCCTGGATATCGACGTCCTTGGCGAAGGCTACCGACTTGCCCATGTCGATCGATTCGATTTGCGCCAGCTCGTCGGCGTTCTGTTCGATCAAATCCGCCAGGCGCTGGATCAGGCGTTCGCGTTGCGCCGGTTTTGCCTGGCTCCATTCACCCCCATCGAACTGCGCGCGGGCTGCTTGCACGGCGCGGTCCAGGTCTTCAGTGGTGCCCATGGGAATGCGGGTGATCAGGCCTTCGGTCGAGGGCTCGATGACTTCGGACGTCTGGCCGTCGCTGGCGTCGACCCAGGTACCGCCTATGAACATCTTCTGCGCTTTGCTAAGGAAGGTCTGGGTGGCTTCGCTGACACCAAACTTCTGCAGGTAACTTTTGACGATCGTGTCCATTTTTATTCTCTCTGCCCGGCAGTCAGTTCCTGCCGGGTCTTCGTGGTTTCGATATTCAGGCTGGCCAGCTCTTAAGCCAGCGATTCGCTTTCGGCGGCGGCTCGCACCAAGCCCCGCTCGTGGAAGATGAAGCCGATGCTGTTCAGCAGCAGCTGCGCAGCGAGGATCGAGGTCATGCCGGTCGGGTCGTACACCGGTGCCACCTCCACCAGGTCCATGCCAACGATGTTGCCTTTGCTGCGCTTGGCCAGGGCCTGGATGATTTCCAGCACTTCGTAGTAGAGGAAGCCGCCGTGGCTCGGGGTGCCTGTGCCGGGGGCGATGGACGGGTCGAAACCGTCGATGTCGATGGTGATGTAGTAGTTGATGTTCTGCGGGATCAGCGCCAGTACACCTTCGACGCCAAGGCGACGCACATCGCGCACCGAGAGGATCTTCGAACCGGCCTCGTGAGCCGCTTCGTAGTCGTCGCGGTTGGACGACGAGACGTTGCGGATGCCCATTTGGGTCATGCCGACAATGTGGTTCATTTCCGAGGCGCGGCGCAGCGGGTTGCCGTGGCCGTAACGCACGCCGTGGCGCTCGTCGACGAAGTCCAGGTGTGCATCGAAGTGGATGATGTGGATCGGGCCGCGCCCTTCGAAGGCCTTGATGACCGGTGCGTGCACCGAGTGATCGCCGCCCAGCACCACCGGCATCACACCGGCATCGAGGATCTTGCGCACCGCGTATTCGGTGTTCTTGTTACTGGTGGCCATGTCGGTGTGGACGATGTCGGCATCACCGACGTCGACCATGCGCACGTCCGATGCGGTGAGGTACATCACGTCATCTTCGTGATCGTAGGCCCCGGCGTGGCCGAAGGAAAACAGCGTCGATGCTTCACGAATCCCGCGTGGTCCGAAGCGTGCGCCGGAGCGCCACTGGGTGCCCATGTCGTTGGGCACGCCAAGCACCGCGACGTCGGCATCCAGCGCATCCCAATCGGTGCACACCGGGGATTTGCCAAAGGTGCAATGACCCACGAATGGCAGGTTCAGACGACCGGATTCATAACCGTTGTTCGACATTTCTAGCCTCTCCACTTCTTGTTATCGGCTTGGCGGAACTGCAAGGCGACCGCCGTTGGAAAGACTATGAGCGCAGGTTTTCGTGGAAAAAATGCTAAACATCAGATACTCATATCGGCATTCCCGATGCATCCCCATGCCGGAGGTTCCCGATGATCCAACTGCACGATGTCGACCTGAAACTGCTCAGGGTATTTGCCACGATTGTCCGCTGCGGCGGTTTCTCCGCCGCCCAGGCGGCGTTGAACGCCGGGCAGTCGACCATCAGCGAACAGATGACCCATTTGGAAACCCGCCTTGGGGTCAAGCTCTGCCAGCGCGGGCGCAGCGGCTTTCGCCTGACCGAGCAAGGCGTGGCGATCCATGAAGCCACCCAGCGCCTGCTGTCGGCGGTGGAAAATTTCTGCATGGACGCCGACGTACTCAAGCAGCACATCAGCGGCAAGCTCAACCTGGGGATCATCGACACCACCATCACCGACCCCGATTCGCCGATCCCGCGCACCACCCAGCGCTTCGTGTCGCGCGGGCATGACGTACACCTGAACGTGTACGTCGGCACTCCGGCAGAACTGGAAGAACGGGTGCTCGACGGTCGCCTGCACCTGGCCATCGGGCATTTTCCGATCCATGTACCGGGCCTGCTGCAATCGCCGCTGTATCAGGAAGCGCTGGGCTTGTATTGCGGGCGCCGGCACCCGCTGTATGGGAGCACGGCCGAAGGTGCCGAGTTGCTCGAAGAAATCGGCGCGGGTCGCATCGTCGTACGCGGCTACATGCAGCAATACGACCTGGAACACTTGGGCGTGAGCAAGGCGGCGGCCACCGTGGACAATATCGAAGCCTCGGCGATCCTGATCATCTCCGGCGCCTACATGGGTTTTCTGCCCGAGCACTTCGCCGCCCAGTGGCTCAAGTCAGGCGAAATGCATCAACTGGGCCCGGCGAGCCTGCGGCTGAAATCACCGTTCGACGTGATCACCCGGCGCGGTGTGGCACCGCCGCCGATCCTGCAGGCGTTTCTCGAGGACCTGGCGGCCAGCACCCGCAAAACGGCCAATGGATGACGTGACGCTCGCCAAACTCGAATTCGCCCCGGCATACTGATTTTCGTTCGCCCATCTTGCAGGCCTGTCATGCGCATCCACGTCACCTTCATCGACCGCGTCGGCATCACCCAGGAAGTGCTGGCCCTGCTCGGCGGGCGCAGCTTCAATCTGGACGCCGTGGAGATGGTGCCGCCGAACGTCTACATCGACGCCCCGACCCTCGGCGCCGAAGTACTGGAAGAGTTGCGCGAGGCACTGTTCGGCGTGCGCGGTGTGCAGGCGGTGACCCTGGTCGACATCCTTCCGGGGCAACGTCGGCGCCTGCAACTGGACGCCTTGCTGGCCGCCAGTTCCGACCCGGTGCTGGCGGTCGATGATCGTGGGCACGTGCTGCTGGCCAACCCGGCATTGATCGCCCTGTGCGGTCGCGAACCGGCCGGTGAATCTCTGAGCGCGCTGTTCGACGATGCCGATTTGCAACGCACCTTGATCGCCCAGCATTTCCGCCTGCCCATGCACGAGGTCAGTCTTGGTGGCCACACGTTGCTGCTCGACGCCATGCCGATTACCGACGCTGGCGCCCTGCTCACCCTCTATCAGCCGAATCGCATTGGTGAACGCCTCTCGGCGCTACACCATGATCACGCCGAAGGTTTCGATGCGCTGCTCGGCGAGTCGCCGCCGATCCGCTCGCTCAAGGCCCGCGCGCAACGGGTGGCGGCCCTCGACGCACCGCTGTTGATCCAGGGAGAAACCGGCACCGGCAAGGAACTGGTGGCCCGCGCCTGTCACGCAATCAGCGGTCGCCGTGACAAGCCGTTCCTGGCCCTCAATTGCGCGGCGCTGCCCGAGAGCCTGGCCGAAAGCGAACTGTTCGGCTACGCCCCCGGAGCGTTCACCGGGGCACAACGGGGTGGCAAGCTCGGGCTGCTGGAACTGGCTGACCAGGGCACGGTATTTCTCGACGAAGTCGGCGAGATGTCGCCGTACCTGCAAGCCAAGCTGCTGCGTTTTTTGAGTGATGGCTGCTTCCGCCGGGTCGGGGGCGATCGCGAGGTCAAGGTCAATGTGCGGATCCTCAGCGCGACCCACCGCGACCTGGAAAAAATGGTCGCCGAAGGGCACTTTCGCGAAGACCTGTTCTACCGCCTCAATGTCCTCAACCTGCAGGTGCCGCCACTGCGCGAACGTGGCCACGACATCCTGTTGATGGCCCAGCACTTCATGCAGCAGGCTTGCGCGCAGATCCAGCGCCCGGTCTGTCGCCTGGCGCCCAGCACCTTTCCCGCCCTGCTTGGAAACCGCTGGCCGGGTAATGTGCGGCAACTGCAAAACGTGATCTTTCGCGCGGCGGCGATCTGCGAGAACCCGTTGGTGGACATTGACGACCTGGACATTGCGCGCACCGCTGTGGAGCGCCGGAACGATGGCGAGGTGGGGAGTCTTGAGGAGGCTGTCGAGGGGTTTGAAAGGAATTTGCTGGAGCAGCTTTACCAAAGCTATCCGTCCAGCCGCTTGCTCGCGGCACGCCTGCAAACCTCCCATAGCGCGATTGCCATCCGCCTGCGCAAGTACGGCATACCCAACAAGTCGTAAATTCGACCCCGCCCCGTAGGAGCTGCCGCAGGCTGCGATCTTTTGATGTTGATCTTTTCCTGAGCCGCCGAAGATCAAAATCAAAAGATCGCAGCCTTCGGCAGCTCCTACAAAGAGTTGTTTGCAAATCGATACAGCGTATCGAAACCAAGACAAAACCCTTTCAACCTGTCTACGCCGGACATCGGTCCCTTCGCTTCCCATGCCTGTCTTGATTTCAATACGGCAACCGCGCATCAATTTGCCCAATAAATCACTAAGCCATTGATTTAAAACAACTAATCAACCTTGGCACCACCCTTGCTATCTCTCCTCCAGCCAAGCTCGCTACCCACACCCGAGCCTGCCCATCGCCTCCGCCACCTGCAGCGGATGAGTCTGAACAATGAGGAGTTGATATGAGCGAATTGCGTTTTACCGTCGAACACGAATGGCTGCGCACCGAAGCTGACGGCACTGTCACCGTTGGCATCACGGCGTTTGCCCAACAGGCATTGGGGGATGTGGTATTCGTTCAGGTGCCTGAGTTGGGCAGCTTCGACGCCGGAGCCGAAGTGTCGGTCGTGGAATCGGTGAAAGCCGCCAGCAGCATCGGCATGCCGTTGGACGGTGAGGTGCTGCACGTGAATTCGGAACTGGACAGCAACCCGGAGCTGGTCAACGAAGACCCGCTGGGCGAAGGCTGGTTCTTCCGTTTCCAGCCCGCTGACGCTGCCGCGCTCGGCCAACTGCTGGATCAGGCCGCCTACGACCGCCTGATCCAAGACCAGATCGACGCCTGAGGACTGCCCATGACCGCCCTCCTCGACACACATGACGAATTCATCGCCCGCCACATCGGCCCCCGCGCCGGTGACGAGCAGGCCATGCTCAACACCCTCGGCTTCGACTCCCTCGAAGCCCTGAGCGCCAGCGTCATTCCCGACAGCATCAAGGGCACCAGCGTGCTCGGCCTGGAAGACGGCCTGAGCGAAGCCGACGCCCTGGCGATGATCAAAGGCATCGCCGGCAAGAACCAACTGTTCAAGACCTTCATCGGCCAGGGCTACTACGGCACCCACACGCCGTCGCCGATCCTGCGCAACCTCCTGGAAAACCCGGCCTGGTACACCGCCTATACCCCCTACCAGCCGGAGATTTCCCAGGGTCGCCTTGAAGCCCTGCTGAACTTCCAGACCCTGATCAGCGACCTCACCGGCCTGCCGATCGCCAACGCCTCCCTGCTCGACGAAGCCACCGCCGCCGCCGAAGCCATGACCTTCTGCAAGCGCCTGAGCAAGAACAAGGGCAGCCACCAGTTCTTCGCCTCCGTGCATTGCCACCCGCAGACCCTTGACGTGCTGCGCACCCGTGCCGAGCCGCTGGGCATCGAGGTGGTGGTCGGTGACGAGCGCGAACTGAGCGACGTGTCGCCGTTCTTCGGGGCCCTGCTGCAGTACCCGGCGAGCAACGGTGACGTGTTCGACTACCGCGAACTGACCGAGCGCCTGCACGCCGCCAACGCCCTGGTGGCCGTGGCCGCCGACCTGCTGGCCCTGACCCTGCTGACCCCGCCGGGCGAATTCGGTGCCGACGTGGCCATCGGCAGCGCGCAACGCTTCGGCGTGCCGCTGGGCTTCGGTGGCCCGCACGCGGCGTACTTCTCCACCAAGGATGCGTTCAAGCGCAACATGCCGGGCCGTCTGGTCGGCGTCTCGGTGGACCGTTTCGGCAAGCCGGCCCTGCGCCTGGCGATGCAGACCCGCGAGCAGCACATCCGCCGCGAGAAGGCCACGTCCAACATCTGCACCGCCCAGGTGCTGCTGGCCAACATCGCCAGCATGTACGCCGTGTACCACGGTCCGCAGGGCCTGACGCAGATCGCCCAGCGTGTGCACCAGTTGACCGCGATCCTGGCCAAGGGCTTGAACGCTCTGGGCCTGAAGGTTGAGCAGGACAGCTTCTTCGACACCCTGTCCATCAAGACCGGCGCTGACACCGCGAAACTGCACGAGCGGGCCCGCGCCCAGCAGATCAACCTGCGCGTGGTCGACGCTGAACGTCTGGGCCTGTCCCTGGATGAAACCAGCACCCAGGCTGACGTCGAAACCCTGTGGGCGCTGTTCGCCGCGGGCCAGAGCCTGCCGGACTTCGCCGCCCTCGCCGCCGCCACGCAAGCGACCCTCCCGGCCGCGCTGCTGCGCCAGTCGCCGATCCTCAGCCACCCGGTGTTCAACCGCTACCACTCGGAAACCGAGCTGATGCGCTACCTGCGCAAGCTGGCGGACAAGGACCTGGCGCTGGACCGCACCATGATCCCGCTGGGCTCGTGCACCATGAAACTCAACGCCGCCAGCGAAATGATCCCGGTGACCTGGGCCGAATTCGGCGCCCTGCACCCGTTCGCCCCGGCCGAACAAAGCGCCGGCTACCAGCAGCTGACCGATGAACTGGAAGCGATGCTCTGCGCCGCCACCGGCTACGACTCGATCTCGCTGCAGCCGAACGCCGGTTCGCAAGGTGAATATGCCGGCCTGCTGGCCATCCGCGCCTACCACCAGAGCCGTGGCGAAGACCGTCGCGACATCTGCCTGATCCCGTCCTCGGCCCACGGCACCAACCCGGCCACCGCACAGATGGCCGGCATGCGCGTGGTGGTCACCGCCTGCGACGCCCGCGGCAACGTCGACATCGAAGACCTGCGCGCCAAGGCCATCGAGCACCGCGAGCACCTCGCCG
The DNA here is from genome assembly GCF_058791355.1 of Pseudomonas sp. EB271-G4-1. NCBI lineage: Bacteria > Pseudomonadati > Pseudomonadota > Gammaproteobacteria > Pseudomonadales > Pseudomonadaceae > Pseudomonas > Pseudomonas sp. EB271-G4-1. The sequence goes on along the minus strand of NZ_JBYTEO010000023.1, from coordinate 82,217 downwards.
CGCTGATGATCACCTACCCGTCGACCCACGGCGTGTTCGAGGAAGGCATCCGCGAAATCTGCGGCATCATCCACGAGCACGGCGGCCAGGTGTACATCGACGGCGCCAACATGAACGCCATGGTCGGCCTCTGCGCCCCGGGCAAGTTCGGCGGCGACGTGTCGCACCTGAACCTGCACAAGACCTTCTGCATCCCCCACGGCGGTGGCGGCCCGGGCGTCGGCCCGATCGGCGTCAAGTCGCACCTGGCGCCGTTCCTGCCGGGCCACGCACACATGGCCCGCAAGGAAGGCGCAGTCTGCGCCGCACCGTTCGGCAGCGCGAGCATTTTGCCGATCACCTGGATGTACATCCGCATGATGGGCGGCGCCGGCCTCAAGCGCGCGTCGCAGCTGGCGATCCTCAACGCCAACTACATTTCCCGTCGCCTGGAAGAGCACTACCCGGTGCTGTACACCGGCAGCAACGGCCTGGTGGCGCACGAATGCATCCTCGACCTGCGCCCGCTGAAAGACAGCAGCGGCATCAGCGTCGACGACGTGGCCAAGCGCCTGATCGACTTCGGCTTCCATGCCCCGACCATGTCCTTCCCGGTGGCCGGCACCCTGATGATCGAGCCGACCGAAAGCGAATCCAAGGAAGAACTGGACCGCTTCTGCGACGCCATGATCCGCATCCGCGAAGAAATCCGCGCGGTGGAAAACGGCACCCTGGACAAGGACGACAACCCACTGAAAAACGCCCCGCACACCGCGGCGGAGTTGGTCGGCGAGTGGTCGCATCCTTACAGCCGTGAGCAGGCGGTTTATCCGGTTGCCTCGCTGATCGAAGGCAAGTACTGGCCGCCGGTCGGCCGTGTCGACAACGTGTTCGGCGATCGCAACCTGATCTGCGCGTGCCCATCCATCGAAGACTACGCATAACCCCCGTAGGAGCTGCCGCAGGCTGCGATCTTTTGATCTGGCTTTAAAAAATCAAAAGATCGCAGCCTCGTTGCACTCGTCAGCTCCTACAGGTGCCCCCCATTTCGAGAACAACAGAGGACTTTCACCATGTTCAGCAAGCAGGACCAGATCAAAGGCTACGACGACGAACTGCTGGCGGCGATAAATGCCGAGGATGCGCGGCAGGAGCACCACATCGAGCTGATCGCTTCGGAGAATTACACCAGCCAACGGGTCATGGAAGCGCAAGGCAGCGGCCTGACCAACAAGTACGCCGAAGGCTATCCGGGCAAGCGCTATTACGGCGGTTGCGAGTATGTCGACGTGGTCGAGCAACTGGCCATCGACCGCGCAAAACAATTGTTCGGCGCCGACTACGCCAACGTCCAGCCGCACTCCGGCAGCCAGGCCAACGCGGCCGTGTACCTGGCGTTGCTGCAGGCTGGCGACACCGTGCTGGGCATGAGCCTGGCCCATGGCGGTCACCTGACCCACGGGGCCAAGGTGAGTTTTTCCGGCAAGCTCTACAACGCCGTGCAATACGGCATCGACACCGCGACAGGGTTGATCGACTACGACGAAGTCGAACGCCTGGCCGTCGAGCACCAGCCGAAAATGATCATCGCCGGATTCTCCGCTTACTCCAAGACCCTGGATTTTCCGCGTTTCCGTGAGATCGCCGACAAGGTCGGTGCCTGGCTGTTCGTCGACATGGCCCACGTCGCCGGGCTGGTGGCCACCGGTCTGTACCCGAACCCGCTGCCTTACGCCGACGTGGTCACCACCACGACCCACAAGACCCTGCGCGGTCCGCGCGGTGGCCTGATCCTGGCCAGGGCCAATCCGGAGCTTGAGAAAAAACTCAACGCCGCCGTATTCCCCGGTGGCCAGGGCGGTCCGCTGATGCATGTGATCGCCGCCAAGGCCGTGTGCTTCAAGGAAGCGCTGGAGCCGGCGTTCAAGACTTACCAGGCACAAGTGATCCGCAACGCCCAGGCGATGGCGCAGGTGTTTATCGAACGGGGCTATGACGTGGTGTCCGGTGGTACCGACAACCACCTGTTCCTGGTCAGCCTGATCCGCCAGGGCCTGACCGGCAAGGACGCTGACGCCGCCCTGGGCCGTGCCGGCATCACCGTGAACAAGAACGCGGTGCCCAACGATCCGCAGTCGCCGTTCGTGACCTCAGGCCTGCGCATCGGTACGCCGGCGATCACCAGCCGTGGTTTCAAGGAAGCACAGAGCATCGAGCTGGCAGGCTGGATCTGCGACATCCTCGATCACCTCGGCGATGCCGATGTCGAGGCCCAGGTCGCCCGCCAGGCTGCCGCTCTGTGTGCGGACTTCCCGGTGTACCGCGACTGATCACACAACACAAACCCCTGTGAAAAACCTGTGGGAGCGAGCCTGCTCGCGAAGGCGGAGTGTCAGTCGACATCTGTGCTGGATGTTCCACCATCTTCGCGAGCAGGCTCGCTCCCACAGTTCCGGTTCTTGTCTGACATACCTTGGGAGCATCTATGAACACAGTGCAAGTCGGCACAAAACTGCGCGGCGCGGAAAAAGTCGCGCGGATTCCAGTGAAAATCATCCCCACCGAGGACCTCCCGCGCAAACCCGACTGGATCCGGGTACGCATGCCGGCCTCCCCCGAGGTCGACCGGATCAAGCAATTGCTGCGCAAACACAAGCTGCACAGCGTCTGCGAAGAAGCCTCGTGCCCGAACCTGGGCGAGTGTTTTTCCGGGGGGACTGCGACATTCATGATCATGGGTGACATCTGCACCCGTCGCTGCCCGTTCTGCGATGTCGGCCACGGGCGCCCGAAGCCGCTGGATGTGGATGAGCCGACCAACCTCGCCGTGGCCATCGCCGAACTGCGCCTCAAATACGTGGTGATCACCTCGGTGGACCGCGACGACTTGCGCGATGGCGGCGCCCAACACTTCGTCGACTGCCTGCGCGAAATCCGCAAGCTATCGCCGGGCATTCAACTGGAAACCCTGGTGCCGGACTATCGCGGACGGATGGACGTCGCCTTGGCGATCACCGCCCTTGAGCCGCCCGATGTGTTCAACCACAACCTGGAAACCGTTCCGCGCCTGTACAAGGCCGCACGACCCGGCTCGGATTTCGAGTGGTCGCTGGATCTGCTGCAAAACTTCAAGCAGCGGGTACCACAGGTCCCCACCAAATCCGGGCTGATGCTGGGCCTGGGAGAAACCGACGAAGAAGTGATCGACGTCATGCAGCGCCTGCGCGAGCACGATGTCGACATGCTCACCCTCGGCCAATACCTGCAACCGTCGCGCAGCCACTTGCCGGTCCAGCGTTTCGTGCACCCGGACGTGTTTGCCTGGTTCGCCGAGGAAGGCGCGCGCATGGGCTTCAAGAACGTCGCGTCCGGGCCATTGGTGCGCTCGTCCTATCACGCCGACCAACAACTTCATGGAGGTGCCGCCGATTTCAAGCCATGATGAAGTGACTTGTCATGCCATTACGCAGGCCGGACCCGATGCCATTTGTCGTTCGAACATTGCTTCCGCTCCTCAGTCTCGCCTTGTCGGGTGTCGCCGCTGCCGAGCCCAGGCCCGAGCACATGGTGTATTTACGCACGATCGATCCGGGTATCGAACAGGACATTCGTTATGCCAGCGCCCACAACTTCACCGGGCACCCGCTCGAGGGTTATGAAGCGCCCGAGTGCTTGCTGTCGCAGGATGCCGCCAAAGCCCTCGCCCGGGTACAAACGGCACTGCGGGCGCAAGGCTATGGCCTGAAGGTGTTCGATTGCTATCGCCCCAGTCGCGCGGTCGCGGACATGGGGCGCTTCGCCACTGAGCCGGGCGATCCGCTCAAGGCCGAATTCTATCCACGGGTGGATAAGCAAGACTTCTGGCGCCTGGGCTATGTGGCGCGCGTATCGAATCACTCCAAAGGCAGCACCGTCGACCTGAGCATGACGGGACCGGACGCCCTGCCCGCCGACACCTGGACGCCATCTGCCACGCCAGTCGATTGCACGGCGCCTTATGGGCAGCGTTGGCACGACGGCGCAGTCGACATGGGCACCGGTTTTGATTGCTTCGACGAGCGCGCCCATACCGATTCGACGTCGATCACGGCGACGGCCATGGAAAATCGCCAGCGACTGACCCGCGCCATGGCGCAGGAGGGATTCACCGGTTACTCCGCCGAGTGGTGGCACTTCACCTATACCCGGGATGCGACGTTGAACACCGTCATGAACTTCCCCATCACCCCGCTGGCACCATGAACAGCCTTGGCAGAATCTGCGCGTTGCTGATCCTGTTGCTGCCCTGTGCCGCAATGGCCCAAGGGCTCGACGGTAGTGGCCAGTTGATCGTGGTCACCAGCAAGCACTGGGACGACATCCAGGGCAGCGCCCAGCGTTATGAACGGCACGGGGACAGCTTCCAGAAAGTCGAAGCGCCGTTTGCCGTCGTGCTGGGAAAAAATGGCATGGGCTGGGGCAAGGGACTGCTCGACACCGGGCAACTTCAGGGGCCGGTGAAACAGGAAGGCGATGGAAAGGCACCCGCCGGGATGTTCAAACTCGGCAGCGCTTTTGGCTACGACGCTTCAGGTGAAACCCGCCTGCCCTACCTCGCACTGACCTCGACCATCGAATGCGTGGATGACAGCCGGTCCGCTCATTACAACGAATTGGTCGACGGCGCCACGATGGCCCAAGACTGGAACAGCTCTGAACGCATGCGTCGCCATGATGACTTGTACCGCCTGGGCATTTTCATCGAGCACAACACCCCCGCATCCCCCGCCGCCGGTTCCTGCATTTTCTTCCACATCTGGCGTGGCCCCACGGAACCGACGCGGGGCTGCACCGCGATGGACCCGATGGATATCGCACGCCTGCTCAGTTGGCTGGACCCACGCCAGTCCCCGCTGCTGGTGCAACTGCCCGAGACGCAGTACGAGCAGTTGCGCAAACGCTGGAACCTGCCTGCGCGCTGACCGCAAGCGAGCGCCTGGCCAGGCGGATCTTGCCCAGCGTTTCGACAAAGGGCGTGATGATCAGGCTGTAGACGGTCAGGTAACGACCATGATCCGCTTCGCAGGTGCCGAAGCGGATGGGCTCCGGTTGCGTTTGGGTGACGTACAGCGTGCCGAACATCCAGTCCCAGAGTGACAGGTTGACCCCGAAGTTCTTGTTGAAGTGCCGCGGCGCATCGCTGTGGTGGACCTGGTGCTGGGCCGGGCTGTTCAGCACATGCTCGACCACAGGCCCGAAGGACAGCCAGACGTGGCTATGGCGCAGATTGGCCGCCAAGGCATTGAGGATGAACACCATGTAGGTCACGCCGAACAGCGTGTAGCGGCTGATCTCCCCGCCACAGGCGTACCAGAAGAGTCCGGCAAAGGCGCTGATGAACACAAGGTCAGTCAACCGCTCGACCACTTTCTCGAGGAAATGCACCCGACTGGCCGTGGCCGGGACCAGCACCGTCGCCGAATGATGGACTTTGTGGAACGCCCACAGGTAGCGCGAATGGTAAGCGCGGTGGGCCCAGTAATGGATGAAGTCCTGCAGCAGGAACACACCCAGGCCATAGAGCAAGGTCAGGACCAGGTGCTCCTCGACCTGCACCCGTGCACCCCACAGCTGAGTGAAAAAGCGGATGTAGTCACCGGAACGCAACACATAGGGGTCCACTAGCCCGACGATGGGCACCACCAGCACGACCTTGAGGATCGCGCGCACGAAGTAGTAGCGGTAATCGAGCAGCGCCGAGGGATGAAAATGCACACGGTTGCCGCCGATGAACTGCCAGAAGCTGTGCGCGTCCGTCAGCCCGCGAGCTCGGCGCCAGCGGAACAGGCCGTAGGCAACGGAGTAGGAGATGAAAAGAAAGGCGACGCAGAGACGGCCATTGAGGTCGAAGAGCCCGAGGAACTGGTTGCTGACAGGTATAAATACCCACCTGGACAGGTATTGCTCGATCAGTGCGAGAACATCCATGAAAGGCTGCCCCCTGCTGAAAGTAGAGCGTTGTGTGTGGGATGGAAAAACGCGTGTCGCAGGAACACGGCGGGCCGGCTCCTGCGGGACATTATTGCGGATGTATCTTATTCAGGTCTTGGGATTTCGGCAACCTCTGGGCCAAACGTCACTTCACTTCACTGCTCAAGCCATACAGCTGCGGCCGGCGGTCCCGGTGCAGGTCATTGCGCTCGCTGATGCGCTTGTTGCGGGCCTCGGCCAGGTTCAGGTTGGCCAGCAGCATCTGCTCGCCACCCTGCTCCGCCGGACCGGCCACCGGATAACCGTCGGCGTCGACGATCACCGAACCTTGCACCCAACTCACCCCGCGCTCAACACCATGACGGTCACAGGCGGCGATGAACATGCGGTTGACCGAGGCATTGGCCTGCACCCGCAAGACTTCCGCCGGGCGCTCGGATTGCGGTCGCGGGCCGTCGGGCCAGTTGACCGGCGCACAGAGCAGGTCGGCACCGGCCAGCGCCGGCAGGCGCACCCATTCGGGGAACTCCAGGTCGTAGCAGATCAGCATGCCGATGCGCCCGTGGACCGTTTCGATCACCGGCGGTGCGGCAGTGCCGGCTGTGAAAACTTCTTTCTCCGCATCCCACAGGTGCGCCTTGCGGTACACCGCGCGCAAACCCCGGGTATCGATCAGTGCCGCGCTGTTGGCCAGCTCATCCCCGGCCAGACGCTCGCAGAATCCACCGACGATGACCATGTTCAATTCACTGGCCAGCGCCTGCCACAGGCGCAAGGTCGGCCCCTCGGCGGTTTCCGCGAGGGCCAGTGCTTCCGCGCGGTCGGCAAACAGGTAGCCGCTCTGCACCAGCTCCGGCAACACCACCACCTGGGCACCCTGCAGGGCCGCCGAACGGATCGCGCGTTCGGTGAGCGTGCGGTTGTACGCGAGGTCGCCGATTTTCGGCGCCAATTGGCAGCAGGCGACCCGGATATTCTTTGCCGTGTTCAACGCACCGACTCCGTGGATGAATGGGTCATGGCGATAATCTCGTTTTCACTGATCGCCTCGATGACCCGGCGCTCGGCGGCCAGGTCGAGGGAGCGGCTGAGCAGGTAATAGGTCAGGCCCGAAACCAGCAGGCCCACCAGCCAGGCGATGTCCACGCCTTCCAGCACCCGTGCCATAGGACCGACGAAGACTTCCTTGCTGGCGGCGGCATCGTAGATGTAGAAGAACGGCACCATGGCGGCAAAGCCGATCAGGTAGGCCACGATGCCGCGAAACTGCCACGCGCCGTAGATGCCCTTCGGCGTGAAAAAATGCGGGATCGCGTAGCCGCCCTTGCGCACGAAGAAATAGTCCACCAGGTTGACGGCGGTCCAAGGCACGAGGAAGTACAACAGCAACACGAGGAAGGTGTTCAGCCGCGCGATGCCGTCACCCTTGATCGACAGCACGCAGGTCAGCAGGATGATGCTGATGGCACTGATCGACAGCACACGGGCGCGAGGTGTCGGGGTGATCTTGCTGATCGAATCGACGCCGGTCAGCAGCGTCAGCATGGCGCTGTAGGTGTTCAGCGCAATGATCGGCAGGAAGCCCGCCACCGACACCACCACCAACAGATTGCCCAGCCCGGGAATCATCGAGGAACCTACCTGGTTCAATGCCACCAGCGCATCCACCGCTTTCAGTTCCTGGGCGAGCCAGGCACCGAGGCCGATCATCCAGCTGCCCGACAGCGACGCGCCGATGAATATCGCCGCGATCAGTTTCGGCCGGCTGGTGTTTTTCGGCAGGTAGCGCGAATAGTCGGAGACATAGGGTGCATAGGAAATGTTGTAGCTGGCACCAATGGCGAACAGGGTAGCGAAGGCGATCCAGCTGAAGCCGAGGTCGCTGGCCGGCGTGACGCCCTCGGAACCCGCGCCGAACATCAGGGCGATGGTCACCAGGGCATACAACGGCAGCGTCGCCAGCAGCGCCCACTTGAAGGCTTTGTGCATCAGGTCGTGGCCGAAGATCGACAGCAGTGCGCCGATCAGTACCACGGTCACGGCGACGATGGTCGGGTCGATGCCGAACACATGCTCCAGCCCGTTCATGATCAGCGAGACGTTCACCACGTTGAAACCGACGAACACAAACATTGTCGCCATCAGCGCCAGGATCACCCCGCGATAGCCGAACTGGGCACGGGACTGGATCATCTGCGGCAGGCCCATTTCCGGCCCTTGCGAGCCGTGGAAAGCCATGAAGATCGTGCCGAACATGATGCCCAGCGCACCGGCCAGCAGGGTCCACAGCGCCGACAAGCCCAGGCTGGGGCCGACGAAACCGATGGAGATGGTGAAGAAGTGGAAGTTGCCGAGAAACCAGAACGGCCCCTGGCTGCTGAGTTTGGCGTGACGTTCGTTTTCCGGGATGTAATCGATCGAGTGGCCTTCGATGGCCAACCCGCCGCCCGCCTCGGTGGCGTGCGCAGAAAGTGGGGATCCTGACATACGATAGTTCCTATGCAGTAGATTGTTTTTATTTTGAGCGCAGTGGTCGATTCGACGTCCAGATCTGGCAAAACTCCAGAAAAAGCTGACGAAGACCCTGGTTTCCCTGCAATGTATGGCGTTGGCCGCAGCGATAAAATATCCAAGGCGCACTGTTCACATAGATCGGCGTCAATGTAATCGAGTATCGGGAGCCCCCATGCTGGGAACTGTAACGGAGCTGGATCTGCGCCTGATCCGGGTATTTCTCACGGTGGTCGAGGCTGGCGGGATCTCGGCGGCGCAAACAGCCCTCAATACCACGCAACCGACTATCAGCGCACAACTGGCGACGCTGGAGGCACGGGTGGGTTTTCGCCTGTGCGAACGCGGTCGCGGCGGATTTTCCGTAACGCCCAAGGGTGGTCAGTTCGTCGAGGCGGCGCGGCGCTTGCTGGCTGCCGCCGAGGGCTTCAGGGTTGAAGTGCAGCACATCAACCGCAAGGTCTCGGGCAACATCAATGTCGGCCTGCTGGGGCAGATCGACCCGGTAGCGAACAAGAAAATCGGCTTGGCCATTGCCCGCCTGCGGGCTCGGCACGAGGGCCTGTACTTTCACTTCACCGAGCTGTCTTCATCGCTGCTGGAAGAGAAAATCATCAACGGCCATATTGATCTGGCGATCGGTTATTTTTGGCATCGCTTGCCCAATATCGACTACTTCCCGTTGTTCCAGGAAACCCAGATCGCCTACTGCGCGCCGTCACACCCGCTGTTCGAGCAGGTGGGCGCGCTGACGCGCGAGGATGTCAGCCAGCATGACTGGGTCTGGCCCAGCCACCCCTTGCCGGAGATGCCGGCGCCGACCTCGATCGAACGCTTGACCGTGCTCACTGACAGCATGGACGGAGCGGCCCTGCTGATCCTGTCCGGCCAACACCTGGGCTTCCTGCCGCAGCATTATGCGGCCCGGCATGAACAGCTCGGGCAGCTGCATCCGCTCAATCCGCAATTGCTGCGCTACGAGGTCGGCTTTCACGCAGCGGTGCGGCATTCGGCGCGGCAGCGGGAGCTGGTCAGTGCGTTCCTCAATGAGCTGATCGATATCTTCAGCGCACCCTTGTAGGAGCGAGCCTGCTCGCGATGGACTTCAGAGCGCCTCGGGGTGTCAGGTTTCCAGCGTTATCGTTAACGTCCATCGCGAGCAGGCTCGCTCCTACAGGGGGGTGGTGTTATCAGAAGCGGATTTCAGCGGCAGGGACCACGTCGATCCGCGCCACCGAACTGCTCAGGTCGGCCCAATCCTTGTTGTGTTCGGCAATGATGTCTTCGGCCGTGGTTTTGCCATTGTCGACAGTGGAATGCGCGTCGGCGGCCAACACCACGTCGTAACCCAGTTGATGCGCCTGGCGCAGGGTTGCATTCACGCAGTAATCGGTTTGCAGGCCGCAGATGACCAGGCGATCGTAGTCTTGCACCGGCACCAGTTTCTGCAGGTTGGTCTGATAGAACGAATCACCGGTGGTTTTACGTACGCGATGATCCTCGGGCGCAGTGTGCAGCCCTTGCGCCAATTGCCAGCCTGGAGCGCCATGCTTCAACAGGTCGCCCTCTTCTTCGTGCTGGATCAGCACCACTGCCACGCCGGCTTTTCTCGCCCGGGCACTCAGGCCATTGATCGTTTCAATGACGCGCTGGATCTCGAAGCACTCGTACTCGCCGGAGCACAGGGCCTGCTGGACGTCGATGATTAACAGTGCGGTGGTCATGGTACCTTCCTTGATGAGTTGAAAAATCAGGGGACGCGTGCGCCCCCCATTCAAACACAACCATCAGTAACCCAGCGACAACCCGGTATTACGCCGTGGATCGTTGGCCCCGTAGAAACGGTTCTTGCCCACCGGCTTGCCCTCCAGCGACGGAGCCCCTACCAGGATTGCTGCCAGGTGGTTGGCGTCCTGGGGACCGGCAAACTTGTGGCCCCAGCTTTCGAGGATCTTCACCGTGTCGGGACTGGTGGTGAAGGTCTCCAGGTTGGTTTCCTCCGGCAGCCATTGCTGGTGGAAACGCGGCGCATCGACCGCTTCCTGGATGTTCATGCCGTAGTCGATCACGTTGAGCATGGTCAGCAGGGTCGCGGTGATGATGCGGCTGCCACCGGGGGTGCCGACCACCATTACCACTTTGCCGTCCTTGGTGACGATGGTTGGGCTCATGGACGACAACGGCGCCTTGCCGGGCGCGATGGCATTGGCCTCGCCCTGCACCAGGCCGTACATGTTCGGTACGCCGACTTTCGAGGTGAAATCATCCATTTCGTCGTTGAGGATGACCCCGGTCTTGCTGGCCATGACCCCGGCACCGAACCAGTCGTTGAGGGTGTAGGTCACCGATACCGCGTTGCCCCATTTGTCGACGATGGAGTAATGGGTGGTGTTGCTGCCCTCATGGGGCGCCACGCCGGGCTTGAGATCCTTGGAGATGCCGGCCTTTTGCGGCTGGATGGCTTCGCGCAGCTTGGTCGCGTAGTTTTTGTCGAGTAAATGCGCGATCGGGTTTTTCACGAAGTCCGGGTCGCCCAGGTAGCTGTTGCGGTCCACATAGGCGTGGCGCATCGCTTCGATCTGGTAGTGCATGCCCTGGGCCGAGTGGTAGCCCAGGTCCTTCATCGGATAGCCTTCGAGGATGTTCATGATCTGGCAGATCACCACCCCGCCGGAGCTCGGTGGCGGTGCCGAGACCACATGGTAGCCGCGATAGTCACACTCGATGGGTGCCAGCTCGCGAGTCTTGTACTTGTCGAGGTCGGCCTGGGTGATGATGCCCTTGTTGGCTTGGCTGGAGGTGACGATGGCGTCGGCCACCCAGCCCTTGTAGAAACCGTCGGCGCCTTTCTCGGAGATTTCCCGCAGGGTTTTGCCGAGGTCTTTCTGTACCAGTTTCTGGCCGACCTGCATCGGCTCGCCATTGCTCAGGAAGATCGCGCCGGAATCCTTGATGTCCTTCTTGAACACGTCGGTGGCGTACTCCAGCAACTCGACATCGCCCTGCTCCAGCACGAAGCCGTCTTCCGCCAGCTTGATCGCCGGGGCGATCACTTCCTTGCGCGGCTTGGTGCCGTATTTGGACAGCGCCAGCTCCATGCCGGACACGGTGCCCGGCACCCCGACGGCCAAGTGTCCGCGGGTGCTCAGGTCGGGGACGACGTTGCCCGCCTTGTCCAGGTACATGTCGGCGGTAGCGGCCAGCGGGGCTTTTTCACGGAAGTCGAGGAAGGTCTTACGACCGTCGGCGAGTTGAATGGTCATGAAACCGCCACCCCCCAGGTTACCGGCCGCGGGATACACCACCGCCAGCGCGTAACCCACTGCGACAGCGGCGTCGACCGCATTGCCGCCGTTCTTCAGCACATCCACGCCCACATGACTGGCCAAATGCTGGGCGGTGACCACCATGCCGTTTTCAGCCGCGACCGGGGCCACAGAGGCCGCATGGGCCATCAGGCAGCTGAGCGCCAACGAGGTCGCAATCAGCGATTTGGCAAAAGGTTCGTACTTCATGAGTCGGTCTCTTTTTGTTTTAAAGTAGGAAAACGCTTCAAGAGCAGTAGGCAGTATGGTCGGGATTGCATATTGCGCCTCCCCGGCGAGGCAGTATGCTTAACACCTGTTCAGCAATTCGGCGATGCGTGCGGCATGACCTACACCTACATCACCTTGGCATCACCCGTCGGCGAGTTGAAGCTGGTAGCGAACGATTGCCGTCTGGCGGCCATCCTCTGGGAAAATGACAAACCAGGCCGGGTGCGCCTCGGCCCGATGGATGAAGCGCCGGACAACCCGGTCCTGATGCGCACTGCGCAACAGTTGCGCGAATACTTCGCGGGCACACGCCAGGCGTTCGAGCTCGACCTTGATTTTGCCGGGACGGAATTTCAGAAGAAGGTCTGGAGGGCCTTGTTGACCATTCCCTTTGGCCAGACCCGCAGCTACAGCCAGATCGCCGAGCAGATCGGCCACCCGAGCGCGGTGCGGGCAGTGGGTGCGGCGAATGGCAGGAATCCGATTTCGATCATCGCGCCCTGTCATCGGGTGATTGGCGCGTCGGGGAAATTGACCGGGTTTGCCGGGGGGCTGGAGGCGAAGCAGACGTTGCTCACGCTGGAAGGCGGCCAATGGCCCGAAACCGCGCGCCTCCCGGGCTTTTGATCTTGTAGGAGCTGCCGCAGGCTGCGATCTTTTGATCTTGTTGTTTAAAAAGCAAAGTCAAAAGATCGCAGCCTGCGGCAGCTCCTACAGGACTACATCACGCCGGTGTAGAAAGCTGCGCCTTGTATTCCTTTTGATACTGCGTCGCCAGCGACTCTTTCTGCTTGTCGTCAAGCAACTTGCCCGCCATCTGGAAGAACTTCTGCTCCTCTTCTTCAAGGTGGTGATGGACCTTCTCGGACAATTTCTTCGCCGTCGCCAGCCAGGCCGGGCTGGACATCTCGGTGCTGTCCAGTTCTTCCATCATCTCATCCATCTCGTGGTGCTCGGAGATCGCGTGGCGACTGAGGTCTACGCCATTGTCGAATTCCATCAGCGGGATGTAGAAATGCCGTTCTTCAGCGGTTTCGTGAGCCTGCAGTTCTGACTTGAGCTGCTTGTATGCGTCGACGCGCTCAGGGGTATCGCCGCTGGTGCGGATCAGGGCTTTGGCGTAGGTACGCTGGCGCTCGTGGCTTTCGCGCAAGGCTTCGAAAATATTCACGGAATGTCCTCATCAGTCGCACTCGGGAATGGCGCGTCACAACAAGTGACCTCTGCGCACTGGCGACGGTTCCACTGGCTGAGGGTCATGGAACTATGGCGGCAACCACGATAGGCTGCCGATTCACTGCCATAAGGACATTGCCATGAACCTGCGGATAGAGTTCTCGCCCACCCCCACGGAAGAAGAGCGCCAGGCCATCCTGATGCCGCTGCGCGCCTACAATGCCTCGAAGGCCGACGGCGCCGTACCCGAGCATATCGCCCTGCTGGTACGTGACGAAAACGATGTGATCCTTGGTGGCCTTTACGCCAGGTTGTTCTACCAGTGGATGTTCATCGACCTGCTATCGGTGCCGGAGCAGGCCCGGGGACAGGGCATGGGCACGAAGCTGATGCAGATGGCCGAAGACCTGGCGCGGGAGAAAAAATGCGTGGGAATGTGGCTCGATACCTTTGAATTCCAGGCACCGGAGTTCTACAGGAAATGCGGCTACAGCGAGATTGGGCATATCGCCGACTACCCGCCGGGGTACAAGCACTTCTTCTTCCAGAAGCGCCTGGACTCCTGACCACAACGCGAATCCCTGTAGGAGCTGCCGCAGGCTGCGATCTTTTGATCTTCGACGGACTTGAGATCGAGAAAAAACAAGATCAAAAGATCGCAGCCTGCGGCAGCTCCTACAGGGCATGCATCAACCCATCAGGTCAGAGGCAGGTGGCCAGTGCCGCCAAGCGGCGCTTGGCGACGAAGTCGTCTTGCTGAGCGTAGTAACTCAATACGGTGCCCGAGGCATCGGTGGTCACGTCGACGAACGACTCGGCCGAGCGGGTATAGACGGTGGTGCTCCCCTTCGCTCCCGGCTCCAGGTACGCCGCAGCATCAACGCCGAACACCGCTTCGTCCTGCCAGGAATACTGCACGCACTGGGCGACGTCCTTGGCCGGCTTGTCGGAGTTCAAGGTCTTGTACGGGGCCTTGGTACGAGCATCGTTCATCGCCGAGCCCGCGCATCCCGCCAGCAAGGTAGCGGCCAGCGCCACCATCAGAATTCGCATTGCATTCACTCATGAGGAAAAAGCGGACTGTATCACCGCGGCAGGGCGTATCGTTCTGCTTTACTTCATTAAAACCGCGACATCGCGTGACGATTCGCGCACCCTGTCGAGCCAATAGCGCTGTATTACACCTTTCACTGGACGCCCCATGACACCCAACGCCGAGTTTTACAAACCGACCACTGAATATGCCGACAAGCTGATCAGCCAGATCGGTCAGACACCGTCCTGGATCGCCAAGCGAATCGGCGTCACCGACAAGCGCATTCGTTACATCCTTGAGGGCGAAAGAACCGTCAAGGGTGAAACCACGCCGATCCAGATGACCTATACCGAGCAGTTTGCACTCGAATGTCTGGCGGCAGCGGCCAAGGCCAGCAAGAAGCAGTCTTCGTAATTCGTACTCAAGGAGCGACCATGGCGGCACCCGAGCAACAACACGAACTGGCGCTGGAAAAGTTTCTCGACCAACGTCCCGAACTGCGCATCGAGCTCGACCACCTCAACCCGCTGCTGGCCCAGGCCAAGGGCGAGACCCTCGCGCAGTTTCGCGATGATCGTTTACACGAGGCCTTTGAAGCCGAAGCCGAGCGCCTGGGTTTGTTTGCCTGGGAGCTGACACTGCAATTGACCGCCGCCACTCCTGAGGACTATCAGGCCAAGCGTCTGGAAGTGCACCGGGAAGTTGCGCAAATGGCCGGCATGGACTGGCTGGAGTATTGCGACCTGTACGGGATACAACCGTAACCTTTGCTGAGGATCACTGCATCGATGTTGCCCACCGCCTCGAAGACCCACGCCAGCCCCGGACACCTGCACACGCAGAAATGGCGTGGGCGCATCGGCCTGAGCCTGGTGGCCATGCTTTCGGTGCTGGCCGGCATGACTGACGCGATCGGTTTCATGGCCAGTGGCGATTTCGTCTCGTTCATGAGCGGCAATACCACCCGGATGGCCGTCGCCATCAGTGCCGGCGACCTTGGGTTGACCCTGCGCCTGGTGATCCTCATCGCCACCTTCATCTTTGGCAATGCGCTGGGCATTATCGTCAGCCGCCTGAGCAGGCGCCGGTCACTGCCCTTGCTGTTGTGCATTGCCGCCCTGCTGTGCGCCGCCGCGGCCTGGCCCTATGACTCGCAATTGCCTGCCCTGCTGGCAGCCATCATCGCCATGGGCATGCTCAATGCCGCCGTGGAAGAGGTCAACGGCCTGCCGGTCGGCCTGACCTATGTGACCGGAGCCCTGTCGCGCTTTGGCCGCGGACTGGGGCGCTGGATGCTCGGCGAGCGCCGCAACGGTTGGCGCGTGCAACTGATCCCCTGGACCGGCATGTTCGCCGGCGCGGTACTCGGTGCCGTGCTGGAACATCATTTCGGGCTCAAGGCGCTGTTTGCCAGCGGCCTGCTGGCGGCTGCGCTGGGAGTGCTGTCACTGAAGATCCCGCGGCGTTGGCAGTTGGGCTACATGCCGCGCTGATTTTTTTGCTGCCTGTGCGGGCCTCTTCGCGAGCAGGCTCGCTCCCACAGGTTTTGCGGTGCAGCTGTGAACTTTACCATCACACAAATCCCTGTGGGAGCGAGCCTGCTCGCGAAGGGGCCCACACCGGTAACATCGATTTAGCCCCTGCGCCGATAAAGCTTTATCATGGCCGCAGTTTCGCTGATCGAGTCCGCCATGAAGTTCGCCATCGCCGTATTTTCCGCCGCCCATGCGCCCTCTTCGCGCCGCGCCTTGCTGTTCGCCCAGGCGCTGCTTGCCGGCGGGCATGAGATTGTCCGGCTGTTTTTCTACCAGGATGGCGTTTACAACGCGTCCGGCAGCGTGGTCACACCCCAGGACGAGCTGGATGTGCCCCGGCAATGGCGCGCCTTCGTCAGCGAAAACCAACTCGATGGCGTGGTGTGCATCGCCGCCGCCTTGCGCCGTGGCGTGTTGAACGAGGAGGAAGCCAGGCGCTATCAGCGCGAGGCTGTCGCCGTCGGCGCGCCGTGGGAATTGTCCGGGCTGGGGCAGTTGCATGACGCCGTGCAGGATGCCGACCGCCTGATCTGCTTCGGAGGTGCGTGAAATGGCCAAGTCCTTGCTGATCATCAGCCGCCAGTCGCCCTGGTCCGGTCCAGGCGCACGCGAGGCGCTGGACATCGTGCTGGCGGGAGGCGCCTTCGATCTGCCGATCGGCCTGCTGTTTCTCGACGACGGCGTGTTCCAGCTCGCCCCTCATCAGCACGCCAAGGCCCTGCAACAGAAAGACCTGAGCGCCAACCTGCAGGCGCTGCCGATGTTCGGCGTCGAAGAACTGTTTGTCTGTGCCGACAGCGCTGCCGAACGTGGCCTGGACCCAGGTGCCCTGGCACTGGAGGAAGCCCGCGTGTTGGCCGCCCACGAAATCACCGCACTCATTGACCATTACGACCAGGTGATCACCCTCTGATGTCGACTTTGCATGTGTTGTCTCATTCCCCGTTCGGCGACGACCGCCTGAACAGCTGCCTGCGCATAATCGGCGCCAACGACGCATTGCTGCTGTGCGGTGACGCCGCCTATGCCCTGCAGCCGGGCAGCGCCCCTTTCACGGCGCTGAGTGCGCGCGGCCTGGCCCTCTACGTGCTGGCCGAAGATGCCCAGGCCCGGGCTATCGAAGTTCCGGGTTGGGCTACGGCTGTCGATTATCCGGCCTTCGTCGAACTGTCGATCCACCACGCCAAGGTCAACAGCTGGTTATGAATGTATTGACGGTCGGCGCGCGCGCCATCGAGCTGGACAAGGACGGTTTTCTGCTGGAGCTCAGTGACTGGTCGGCAGACGTCGCCAGTGCCCTGGCCGCCGCCGAAGACATCGAGTTGAGCCCCGAGCACTGGGAAATCCTCGAACTGTTGCGCAGCTTCTACGCCGAATTCCAGCTGTCGCCGGCGACCCGGCCGCTGATCAAGTACACCGCATTGAAACTCGGCCCGGACAAAGGCAACAGCCTGCACCTGAACCGACTGTTCAAAGGCACCCCTGCCAAACTCGCCGCGAAACTGGCGGGCCTGCCCAAACCGACGAATTGCTTATGACCGACTACCCAGCGTTGACCCTCGAAACGCCTGCCGAGCACCCGTTCGCCCAATTCGTGCGCATCCTCGGTAAAGGCAAGCGTGGCGCCCGCGACCTGACGCGTGAAGAAGCCCGCGCCGCCATGGGCATGGTGCTTGACGACCAGGTCGAGGACACCCAGTTCGGCGCGTTCCTGATGCTGTTGCGCCACAAGGAAGAAAGCGCGCAGGAAATGGCCGGTTTTACCGAGGCCCTGCGCGAGCGCTTGCAAGCGCCGGCACTGGCGGTCGACCTCGACTGGCCGACCTATGCCGGCAAGAAGCGTCATCTGCCGTGGTACCTGCTGGCCGCCAAGTGCCTGGCGCAGAACGGTGTGCGGGTGTTCATGCACGGTGGCGGCGCGCACACCGCCGGTCGACTCTACAGCGAACAACTGCTCGATGAACTGAACATCCCGTTGTGCCGCGACTGGCAGCAGGTCGGCACAGCGCTGGACAACGGCGGCCTGGCCTTCATGCCGTTGGTGGATTGGGCGCCGCAACTGCAGCGCATGATCGACCTGCGCAACACCCTCGGCCTGCGCTCGCCGATCCACTCCCTGGCGCGCATTCTCAATCCGTTGGGCGCCCGTTGCGGCCTGCAAAGCATCTTCCACCCCGGCTATCAGGCAGTGCATCGCGATGCCAGCGGCTTGCTCGGCGACACTGCGATCGTGGTCAAGGGCGATGGCGGCGAGATCGAGATCAACCCCGACGCCGACAGCCACTTGTACGGCACCACCGGCGGCGAGAGCTGGGATGAGGAGTGGCCGCAACTGTCGAGCCAGCGCCACGTCAAACCCGCCAGCCTGGAACCGGCGCACCTCAAGGCGGTATGGCGCGGCGAAGTGGTGGACAGCTACCCGCAAATGGCCCTGATCTCGACCATGGCCCTGGCGCTGCGCGGCCTCGGCCATAGCCGCGAGCAGGCGTTCGAGACTGCCCAACAGTACTGGGATGCGCGGGACAAATCGATTTAATCGATCATAACCCATTAATATTTGCGCTTTTTTATCGAACCTATGAGCTTAGACTCCTCTCCAACGCTTATCGATTGAGGAGACTTGGACATGGGTTTGTTAGTTGAAGGTCGCTGGCAGGACAAGTGGTACGAAAGCAAGGACGGCACGTTCCAGCGCGAACAGGCGCAACGTCGCAACTGGGTCACCGCTGACGGCCAACCGGGCCCCAGTGGTGTCGGTGGTTTCGCCGCTACGCCAGGGCGCTATCACCTCTACGTGTCGCTCGCCTGTCCCTGGGCCCATCGCACGCTGATCCTGCGCAAACTCAAGGGCCTGGAAAGCCTCATCGACGTGTCGGTGGTCAGCTACCTGATGCTGGAGAACGGTTGGACGTTCGACAAGTCCCACGGCTCCACCGGCGACAAACTCGATCACTTTGACTTCATGCACCAGCGCTACACCGCCGACACCGCCGACTACACCGGCCGCGTCACGGTGCCGGTGCTTTGGGACAAACAACAGAAACGCATCGTCAACAATGAATCGGCGGAAATCATCCGCATGTTCAATGGCGCCTTCGATGAACTGACCGGCAATGACCTGGATTTCTATCCGGCACCGCTGCGCGGCGAGATCGACGCGCTGAACGAGCGAATCTATCCGGCCGTGAACAACGGCGTATACCGCGCCGGGTTTGCTACCTCGCAAACCGCCTATGAGGAGGCCTTCGATGAACTGTTCGCAGAACTGGATCGCCTGGAGCAGCTGTTAAGTGCCAATCGCTACCTGACCGGCGAGTACCTGACTGAAGCGGACATCCGCCTGTTCACTACGCTGATTCGATTCGACGCGGTCTATTACGGTCACTTCAAGTGCAACCTGCGACGCATTGCCGACTATCCGAACCTGTCGAATTGGCTGCGGGAGATTTACCAGTGGCCAGGGATTGCCGAGACGGTGGATTTCACCCATATCAAGCATCACTATTACGGCAGCCACAAGACCATCAACCCGACGGGGATCGTGCCGAAAGGGCCGCAGCAGGATTTCACCACGGCCCATGATCGGGAGCGGCTGAGCGGGAAAGGGGTTTGGCGCAGGGCCTGAAGGCTGATCGTTCCCATGCTCCGCGTGGGAATGCATCCCGTGACGCTCCGCGTCACAGCGTTAGAAGCGGAACGCAGAGCGTCCCTGGCGGCATTCCCACGCAGAGCGTGGGAACGATCGGTTGCAGAGATTCAGACTTGCGCCTGAGCCCCTTCAAACCACGCCAGTTTCTCGCGCAGTTGCACCACTTCACCCACGATCACCAGCGTCGGCGCATGCACTTCATGCTCTGCCACCAGCCGTGGCAGGTCCGCCAGGGTGCCGGTAAACACCCGCTGATTGACCGTAGTGCCCTGCTGGATCAACGCCGCCGGGGTATCCGCACCGCGACCATGCTTGATCAACTGCTCACAGATGATCGGCAAGCCCACCAGCCCCATGTAGAACACCAGGGTCTGCGTCGGCGCGACCAGGTCGGCCCACGGTAGATCGGTGGAGCCGTCCTTCAGGTGACCGGTGATGAACCGCACCGACTGCGCGTAATCGCGGTGGGTCAGCGGAATCCCGGCATAAGCAGCACAACCGCTGGCCGCCGTGATGCCCGGTACGACCTGGAACGGGATGCCATGGGCCGCCAATTCTTCGATCTCTTCACCGCCACGCCCGAAGATGAACGGATCGCCGCCCTTCAACCGCACCACACGCTTGCCTTGCTTCGCCAGGTCGACCAGTTGCTGGTTGATCTGGTCCTGCGGCACGGCGTGATCGGCGCGGCGCTTGCCGACATACACGCGCTCGGCATCACGACGGCACAACTCGATAATCGCTGGCGCCACCAAGCGGTCGTACAACACCACGTCGGCTTGCTGCATCAGGCGCAAGGCGCGGAACGTCAGCAGGTCCGGATCACCGGGACCGGCGCCCACCAGATACACCTCACCGGTGGCCACCGGCGCCTCTCCAGCAATCTTCGCCTGCAGCAATTGCTCGGCTTCCCCGCCCTGCCCGGCCAGTTGCCGGTCGGCAATCGGGCCCTGGAACACGTCTTCCCAGAACGCACGACGTTGCTGCACGTCCGGGAACAGTTTTTTCACCTGGTGACGGAAACGTGCCGCCAGACCAGCCAGTTGACCATAGGTCGAAGGAATCCAGGTTTCGATCTTGGCGCGGATCAATCGCGCCAGCACCGGCGCGTCGCCACCGCTGGACACGGCAATGATCAGCGGCGAACGGTCGACAATGGCCGGGAAGATCACGCTGCACAAGGCCGGCGCGTCCACCACATTGACCGGCACGCAACGCCGATGGGCATCGGCAGACACCTGTGCATTGAGCGTTTCGTCGTCGGTGGCCGCAATGATCAGCGCACAACCGTCCAGGTCCGACTCGAGGTAACCGCGCGTCAGGCACTCGCCAGCGCTGGCGCTGACCAGCTCGCGCAACTGGGTTTCGATTTCAGGTGCGACCACCCGCAGCAGCGCACCGGCATCGGCCAGCAGGCGGGATTTGCGCAAGGCAACTTCCCCCCCGCCGACGACCAACACACGACTGCCGCGAAGGTTATGGAACAGCGGCAGATAGTTCATTTAGCCGATGACCTCAAGGCCACCCATGTACGGCTTGAGCACCTCAGGCACACGGATCGAACCGTCGGCCTGCTGGTAGTTTTCCAGCACCGCCACCAGGGTACGACCGACCGCCAGGCCGGAACCGTTCAGGGTGTGTACCAGTTCCGGCTTGCCGGTTTCCGGGTTACGGAAACGCGCTTGCATACGACGGGCCTGGAAATCGCCGCAGTTGGAGCACGACGAGATTTCACGATATTTGTCCTGGCTCGGAATCCACACTTCCAGGTCGTAGGTCTTGACCGCGCTGAAGCCCATGTCGCCGGTGCACAGCGCGATGGTGCGGTAAGGCAACTCCAGCAGTTGCAGGACTTTCTCGGCGTTGGCGGTCAGGCCCTCAAGCGCTTCCATCGAAGTCGACGGCTCGACGATCTGGACCATCTCGACCTTGTCGAACTGATGCTGGCGGATCATGCCGCGGGTATCGCGACCCGACGCACCGGCTTCACTGCGGAAGCACGGCGTGTGGGCAACGAACTTGATCGGCAGCAGTTTCGAATCGACGATTTCGCCGGCGACAATGTTGGTCAGCGACACTTCGGCGGTCGGGATCAGGTACAGGTCGGCTTCGCCTTCGCGCGCGATCTTGAACAGATCTTCTTCGAACTTCGGCAGTTGACCAGTGCCCTGCAGCGCCGGAGCCTGAACCAGATAAGGCGTGTAGGCCTCTTCGTAGCCGTGCTCGGTAACGTGCAGGTTGATCATGAACTGCGCCAGGGCGCGGTGCAGGCGCGCGATCGGGCCGCGCAGCAGGGCGAAACGAGCGCCGGACAGCTTGGCAGCGGTCTCGAAGTCGAGCCAGCCAAATTTTTCGCCCAGGGCGACGTGGTCCTGTACCGGGAAATCGAACGCGGTCGGCGTGCCCCAGCGGCGCACTTCGACGTTGCCGTCTTCGTCGTCGCCAATCGGCACCGATTCGTGTGGCAAGTTGGGAATGCCGAGCACGATCGAGTCCAGCTCGGTCTGGATCGCGTCCAGTTCGGTTTTACCGGCACTCAACTCGCCCGCCATGCGCTCGACGTCGGCCATCAACGGAGCGATGTCTTCGCCGCGCTGCTTGGCCTGACCGATGGATTTGGAGCGCGCGTTACGTTCAGCCTGCAGTGCTTCGGTGCGGGTCTGGACGGTCTTGCGCTGTTCTTCCAGCGCTTCGATGCGCGCGACATCCAGGGTAAAGCCACGGGATGCCAGGCGGTCCGCTACGTCCTGAAGGTTGCTACGTAACAGTTTGGAATCGAGCATGTCGGTCTCTCGTTATCAAAGTTTGGTCAAGGACAGGCCAGCCCAGGTGGCGAGCAGCCCGCCGAATACGCTGATGGCAGCATAGCCCAGGGCTAGCGGCACCTGCCCGCTTTCCAGCAGGCGCACCGTATCCAGTGAAAAGGATGAAAAAGTCGTCAGCCCCCCGAGGAAGCCGATGATCAACCCGGCACGCACCTCGATGGGCACCTCCGGGCGTAGCAAAAACAGACCGTATAAAACGCCGATCAGCAAACAGCCGACGATATTAACGGCCAGCGTCGCGGTATAGAAGTGCCGCGGCCAATTAGCGTTGATCCAGTTGCCCGTGGCAAAGCGTAACAAGGTGCCGGCTACACCGCCGGCGGAAACCGCAAGGATCAAGGGGAGCACTATTTTCTCCGCTGCCGGGGGCTTAATCGGTCTAGTTTCGCCAGGTGATTGAGCTTTTCGCCAATCTTCAGCTCCAGGCCACGGGGCACTGGCTGGTAAAACGGGATCGGGTCAAGTTCTTCCGGGAAATAGTCTTCTCCGGCGGCGTAGGCATCAGGTTCGTCGTGGGCATAACGGTATTCGTCGCCATAACCGAGCTGCTTCATCAGCTTGGTCGGCGCATTGCGCAGGTGCAGCGGCACTTCCAGCGAGCCATACTCGGCGGCGGCACGTAGCGCGGTCTTGAAGCCCATGTACACCGCGTTGCTTTTCGGCGCGCACGCCAGATAAGTAATGGCCTGCGCGACCGCCAGCTCGCCTTCGGGGCTACCGAGGCGCTCCTGCACTTCCCACGCCGCCAGGCACAGGCTAAGCGCACGCGGGTCGGCATTGCCGATATCTTCGCTGGCCATGCGCACCACGCGCCGGGCCAGGTACAACGGATCGCAACCGCCATCGATCATGCGCGCGAACCAGTACAACGCGCCGTCGGGGTTGGAACCACGCACGGATTTGTGCAGCGCGGAGATCTGGTCGTAGAACGCTTCGCCACCCTTGTCGAAGCGCCGGCGGGTATCACCGAGCAGGCTTTGCAGCAGATCGATGCCGATCTCGCTGTTGTCTTCGGCCAGGTCCGAGGCGTTTTCCAGCAGATTGAGCAAGCGCCGGCCATCGCCATCGGCGGCCGACAACAGCATCTGGAAGCCCTCATCGCTGAGGGTCAGGTTGCGCTTGCCCAGGCCACGCTCTTCGGTCAGCGCGCGGTGCACCAGTTTGCGCAAGGCGGCTTCGTCGAGGCTCTTGAGCACATAGACTCGTGCGCGCGACAGCAAGGCGTTGTTGAGTTCGAACGAGGGGTTTTCCGTGGTCGCGCCGATAAAAATCAGGGTGCCGTCTTCGACATATGGCAGGAACGCATCCTGCTGGGACTTGTTGAATCGGTGCACTTCGTCGACGAACAGGATCGTGCGTCGGCCGTACTGCGCGGCCTGCTGCTTGGCGATTTCCACCGCCTGGCGAATTTCCTTCACGCCGGCGAGCACTGCCGACACCGTTTCGAAATGCGCCTCCGATACTTCCGCGAGCAAACGCGCCAGGGTGGTCTTGCCTACGCCTGGCGGTCCCCAGAAAATCATCGAATGCAGGGCACCCTGCTCCAACGCTTCGCGCAAGGGCTTGCCGCGAGCGAGCACGTGTTCCTGACCGACGTACTCGTCCAGGTTGGTCGCGCGCAAACGGGCGGCCAAGGGTTGGGCGATCGGGGTGCTGCGAAACAGGTCCATCACTATTTCCGAAACCTCAATTGAACACCGTCCCCACTGTAGGAGCGAGCATGCTCGCGATGGTCGTCAACGATAACGCTGGCAACCTGACACCCAACGGTGTCCTTGAGTTCATCGCGAGCATGCTCGCTCCTACAGGGGTTTCGCGTTTTATTCCTGGATTACATCGGCACCCTTGGGAATGTCGAACTTGAACTTCGATGCCGGGATCGGCTCGTTAGCCTTCACCCCGGTGAACAGGATATTGGTGCGCTGGCCGACACTGTCGATCAGTTGCATGTCATTGACCAGGCCATTGCGGAACGACAGGCGCAGGCTGTCGAACAAGGTGTCCTTGGTCTTGGGCTTCAAGGTGAAGTCGATCACGCCACCGGCTTCCTTGGCGCTGATATCGAAGCTCTGGCTGATCTTCGACACGTCACCGGACAGCAGCAGCGCTGGCGTCTGGGTCAGGCGTTGATCGAGATTCTTGATGGTGGCCTGTTCCAGGTCCGGGTCCCACAGGGTGACCTTTTTACCGTCGGAGACCATGGTCTGCTCGGCAGGCGCATTGGTGTGCCAATAGAACAGGCCAGGGCGCTGCAGCGACATCTCGCCGGCAGTTTCCTGCAATTGGGTACCGGTGCCATCCAGGGTCAGTTGGGAGAAGCGCGCGGTCAGGGTCTGGGATTTTTCCAGCAATTGGGTCAGGCGTGCCACGTCCTTGTCATCGGCGTGGGCCGAGAGCGTGCTCAAAGCCAGTACCGGCAGCAACAGCATGCGGATCAGACGCATGGGAGTCCTCATAACATTCGTGGGAGTGCGGGCAGCGCCTTGGGGCGCCACCCCTTTTCAGTATCGGGTCAGTCGCGTACCGGGCCAGGGGCCAGGACTTCACGCGAACCGTTGGTGTTCATGGACGTCACGACCCCGGCCATTTCCATGGCTTCGATCATGCGCGCGGCGCGGTTGTAGCCGATCTTCAGCTTACGCTGTACCGCGGAGATGGACGCGCGACGGCTTTCCAGGACGAACTGCACTGCTTCGTCATACAGCGCGTCGGCCTCGGGATCATCGCCGTCGCCGCCACCGCTGCTGCCTTCAAAGCCGCTGCCGGCCTCTTCGACACCGTTGAGGATGTCGTCGTTGTATTCCGGCGCGCCGCGCAGTTTCCAGGCCTCGACCACGCGGTGAACCTCATCGTCGGAAACGAACGCACCGTGAACCCGGATCGGCAGGCTGGTACCCGGTGGCATGTACAACATGTCACCGTGACCCAGCAATTGCTCGGCGCCGCCCTGGTCGATGATGGTCCGCGAGTCGATCTTGCTCGACACCTGGAACGCCATGCGCGTGGGGATGTTGGCCTTGATCAGGCCGGTGATCACGTCCACCGACGGACGCTGGGTCGCAAGGATCAAGTGGATACCTGCCGCCCGCGCCTTTTGGGCGATACGCGCGATCAGTTCTTCGACCTTCTTGCCGACAATCATCATCATGTCGGCGAATTCGTCGACCACCACGACGATGGTCGGCAGTTTCTGCAACAGCGGCGCTTCGTCGTGGATGCTTTCGCGCTTGTACAACGGGTCGCTCAATGGCTCGCCGGCGTCCTGCGCCTCCTTGACCTTGGCGTTGAAGCCGGACAGGTTACGCACGCCCATCTTCGCCATCAGCTTGTAGCGCCGTTCCATCTCGGCGACGCTCCAGCGCAAGGCGTTGGCGGCGTCCTTCATGTCGGTAACCACCGGGCACAGCAGGTGCGGAATGCCTTCGTAGATCGACAGTTCGAGCATTTTCGGGTCGATCATGATCAGCTTGGCGTCTTCCGGGCCAGACTTGAACAGGATCGACAGGATCATCGCGTTCACCCCCACCGACTTACCGGAACCGGTCGTACCGGCCACCAGCAGGTGCGGCATCTTCGCCAGGTCGGTGATCACCGGCTTGCCGCCGATGTCATGGCCCAGGGCCAGGGTGACCGGGGACTTGAAGTTGTCGTACTCGGGGGTCGACAGCACTTCAGAGAAGCGCACGATCTGCCGGTCTTCGTTGGGAATCTCGATACCGACCGTGGTCTTGCCCGGAATCACTTCCACCACGCGCACGCTGGTCACGGCCAGGGAACGCGCCAGGTCTTTCGCCAGGTTGGAGATACGGCTGACCTTGACCCCGGCCGCTGGCTGGATCTCGTAACGGGTAATCACCGGACCCGGGTGGATCGAATCCACGTTGACTTCGACGCCGAATTCCTTGAGCTTGATTTCCAGCAGGTGGCCGACGGCCGCCAGGGACTCGGGCGAGTAATTGAGTTGCTTCTTTTCCGCCGGGTCGAGAATCGAGATCGGCGGCAAAGTGCCCTCCACGGCGCTGTCGACGAACAACGGCGCCTGCTTTTCTTTTTCCACGCGCTTGCTCGGCGCTGGCGGCTTGGGTGGCGCTGGGGCAATCACCGGTGGCACCTGCTTCTCGCGCTCGGACATGTGCTTGCTCAGGGCCTGCTCGCGCTCGATCAGGCGTTCCTTGACCTTGGCCTGTTCGCGCTTGTCGGTGACGGTTGGCGCGACCACGTCGTGCACGCGCTCATCGACTTCACGCAGCTGCGCCACCAGTTGCTTGCGCTCGGTACGGGCTGCCCACCAGCGATTGGCGGCACCCTGGAACAGCTCGAACAGGTCGAGGGTGATCTTGCCGGTAACGTCCATCACCTTGAACCATGACAGGTCGGTGAATACCGTGAGACCGAACAGGAACAAGGCGATGAACAGCAGCGTGCTGCCCTGGATGTTCAGCGCGTTCTTCGCCAGGTCGCCAAGGCTCTCGCCCAGCGCTCCCCCAGCGCCAGCCGGCAGACCGGTCGCGGCATGGAAATGAATATGCGCCAGCGCGGCACCGGACAGCACCAGGAACACCAGGCCGATCAGGCGCCAGGAGAACAGCCAGCCGCTCCACTCCCATGGCTCGTGGCGTTGGCGGAAGATCTGATAGGCCTTGATCGCCAGCAATAACGGGAAGATATAGGCAAAGTAACCCAGCACCATGAACAGGATATCGGCGCTGTAGGAACCCGCCGGGCCGCCAAAGTTTTGAACGTCCTCGATCTTGCTGTTGTGGCTCCAGCCCGGATCGTCCTTGCCATAGGTCAGCAAGGCCATCATCAGGAACAGGCACAACGCACCGATGGCGATCAATGCACCTTCCTTGAGGCGGTAGTGCAGGTGCTGACGCCAGAGTGGAACAACTGTTTTGGGTGCTGCGGTGGATTTCTTCAAAACCTGTTTTTCCTGCGCCAACGGCGCGTCCATCTGTTGAATGACTATAAAACTGCCCAATCCAGGCAGGTAAAAAAGTTAACAGGCGTAACCGGGTCTACTTTTAACACTGCGCATCGGTTTTCATAAACACGAAATGCGATGCCGATTTTGTTACAAACACTGTTATAGCCAGGCATTGTACGGGTTTGTACGTCCGATGCCATGCTGGCAACTCTTGGGTGTAGCATAGTCAACAGCACATTACGTGCGACTCAATTTGAGCACGCATTCTCTTTTGTGACAAAGGCTTATGAGGTGTTTTTATGAGCGTAGCGAAGCATTCCCGCCTGATCATCCTGGGATCCGGCCCCGCGGGTTACAGCGCAGCCGTGTATGCCGCTCGCGCCAACCTCAAGCCCGTTGTGATTACCGGCATACAGGCAGGTGGCCAGCTCACTACCACCGTGGAAGTCGATAACTGGCCAGGCGATGTCGAAGGCCTGACTGGCCCGGTCTTGATGGAGCGCATGCAAAAACACGCCGAGCGGTTTGCCACCGAGATCGTTTACGACCACATCCATACCGCCAAGTTGCAGCAGCGCCCCTTCGAACTTATCGGTGACAGCGGCACTTATACCTGCGACGCACTGATTATCGCCACGGGAGCCTCGGCCCAGTATCTGGGCTTGCCTTCGGAAGAGACATTTGCCGGCAAAGGGGTTTCAGCCTGCGCCACCTGCGACGGCTTCTTCTATCGCAACCAGGTGGTCGCGGTGGTGGGCGGCGGTAATACCGCCGTTGAAGAAGCGCTTTATCTGTCGAACATTGCCCGGGAAGTCCATCTGATTCACCGTCGCGACAAGTTGCGCTCGGAAAAAATTCTTCAGGACAAACTCTTTGAAAAAGCCGCCAAGGGCAATATTCGCCTGCACTGGAACCAGAATCTGGACGAAGTGCTGGGCGACGCCAGCGGCGTGACCGGTGCGCGCCTGCGCGACAGTCATACCGGCGCAATCACTGAGCTGCCCCTGACCGGCGTGTTCATCGCCATCGGCCACAAGCCCAATACCGACCTGTTCGCCGGCCAGCTGGAAATGCGTGACGGCTATCTGCTGGTCAACGGTGGCAGCGAAGGCAATGCGACGGCAACCGCCATCGAAGGGGTGTTTGCCGCGGGTGACGTCGCCGATCACGTCTATCGCCAGGCCGTCACCTCTGCGGGCGCCGGCTGCATGGCCGCCCTGGACGCAGAAAAATACCTCGACGACATTCCCACTGTTTGACGGCAAACTTCACGGCGGGCTTACGCCCGCCATCGCCCTCCCCTTCTGTAAGCCCTGATGCCATGCTGACCTGGTTACAACGCAACACCCTGACGTTCCCGGCCCTGGAAAAGGCCATGCGCGATCCCAATGGATTGCTGGCGGCCGGTGGCGACCTGTCCGCCGATCGACTGATCCAGGCCTACCGCCATGGCTGCTTCCCCTGGTTTTCCGAAGGCCAGCCGATCCTCTGGTGGTCGCCGGACCCTCGCACCGTGCTGTTTCCCGATGAACTGCACGTGTCCCGCAGCCTGAACAAACTGCTGCGCCAACAACGCTACCAAGTGACCTTCGACCAGGATTTTGCCGCGGTCATACGCGCCTGCGCCGCCCCCCGGGAATATGCGGACGGCACCTGGATCACCGAAGCCATGCAGGACGCCTACATCGAACTGCACAAACGCGGCCATGCGCACTCGGTGGAGGTCTGGGACCAGGATCAACTGGTGGGCGGGCTATATGGACTGGCGATGGGCCAGCTGTTTTTCGGCGAATCCATGTTCAGCCTGGCCGACAACGCGTCGAAATTTGGCTTTGCCACACTGGTACGACATCTGAAAGACTCGGGTTTCGTGCTCATCGATTGCCAGATGCCCACCGATCATTTGCATAGCCTGGGTGCGCGAGCGATTCCGCGCCGGGTGTTTGCCGATTACCTGGCGCGGCATCTGGATCAGCCCAATCGTGCAACCTGGGTTTGCTGAGCGACTTTGGCCCGCGTGGCTTACACTTATCCAAAAGCTTTCCGAGGGTTGATCATGACCGAGTTGGCGCGTTTGAAGTTTTATGCCACTCAACCCCACTCCTGCAGCTATCTGCCCGAGGAGCAGGCCACCACCCTGTTTCTCGACCCTAGCCAGCCCATGGATGTGCACGTGTATGCAGATCTTTCCGAGATGGGTTTTCGGCGCAGTGGCGACCACCTGTATCGCCCCCATTGCCAGAATTGCAATGCGTGCGTACCGGCACGCATTCCGGTAGGGCAATTCACGCCCAATCGTCAGCAAAAACGCATTTTCAAACGCAACGCCGACTTGCAGGTCCGCCCCGCCAAGCCAGGTTTCAGCGAAGAATATTTCGATCTTTATCAGCGCTACATCGAAGAACGCCATGCCGATGGCGACATGTACCCGCCCAGCCGCGATCAGTTCTCGACCTTTCTGGTTCGCGACCTGCCTTTTTCGCGGTTCTACGAATTTCGCCTCCAGGGTCGTCTACTGGCCATCGCCGTCACCGACCTTCTGCCGAACGGTCTGTCGGCGGTCTACACCTTCTATGAGCCCGGCGAAGAGCGCCGCAGCCTGGGGCGCTACGCGATACTGTGGCAAATCGCCGAAGCCCGGCGCCTGGGGCTGGACGCAGTTTACCTGGGCTACTGGATCAAGAACTGCAAAAAAATGAGCTACAAGACCCAGTATCGCCCCATCGAACTGCTGATAAACCAGCGCTGGGTCGTTCTGAACTAGAGCAAGCCCTAAACCCCTTGGCTTAAACACCATTTTTCGGGCACAATGCACGCCGCTTTTGCCTGGCGCAGTTGCACCGGGCCATTCATTGGACACCGAGGGCTTTACTGCATGTCGAAAGAAGACAGCTTCGAAATGGAAGGCACTGTCGTCGACACCCTGCCCAACACCATGTTTCGTGTGGAGTTGGAAAATGGGCACGTCGTAACCGCGCATATCTCCGGCAAGATGCGCAAGAACTACATTCGTATTCTTACCGGTGACAAAGTGCGCGTCGAGCTGACGCCCTATGACTTGAGCAAAGGGCGCATCACTTACCGCGCTCGCTAATCAGGTCAATACAAGACGCCCGGCTTATGCCGGGCGTTTTTGTTTGCCTGGGATGCTGATCGTTCCCACGCTCTGCGTGGGAATTCCTCAACGGACGCTCCACGTTCGGCTTTTGATTTGGGACGCGGAGCGTCCCGGGCTGCATTCCCACGCAGAGCGTGATCATCATCAGCAGACAGCAAAAAGGCGCCTCTCGGCGCCTTTTTGTTTTTGCTTCTGAACGTCAGGCCATTTCGGCCGTGGTCTCGAAGTCGAAGGTCAGCTCGCCGTCCTTCAGATCGATATGAACCACGCCACCATGGTCGGCCAGTTCGCCAAACAGGATCTCTTCCGCCAGCGGACGCTTGATCTTGTCCTGGATCAAACGCGCCATCGGGCGAGCACCCATTGCCGTGTCGTAGCCGCTTGCCGCCAGCCAGCCTCGTGCAGCGTCGGTCACTTCCAGCTGTACGCGCTTGTCTTCCAGCTGCGCCTGAAGTTCGGTAAGGAACTTGTCCACCACGCTCTTGATAACCTCATGACTGAGGCGACCAAACTGGATGATGGTGTCCAGGCGGTTGCGGAACTCTGGCGTGAAGCTCTTCTTGATCACTTCCATCGCATCGGACGAGTGGTCCTGATGGGTGAAACCGATCGAAGCGCGGGCTGCAGTTTCGGCACCGGCGTTGGTCGTCATGATGACGATCACGTTACGGAAATCCGCCTTGCGCCCGTTGTTATCGGTCAGCGTTCCGTGATCCATGACCTGCAGCAGCAGGTTGAAGACTTCCGGATGCGCCTTCTCGATTTCATCGAGCAACAACACGCAATGGGGTTGCTTGGTGATGGCTTCGGTCAGCAGACCGCCCTGATCGAACCCGACATAGCCTGGAGGTGCACCGATCAGGCGCGATACGGTGTGGCGCTCCATGTACTCGGACATGTCGAAACGAATCAGTTCGACCCCCAGCGCCTTGGCCAACTGCCGTGCCGCTTCGGTTTTACCGACACCGGTAGGCCCTGCGAACAGGAACGAACCGACGGGTTTGTCAGGCGACTTGAGGCCGGCACGGGACAGCTTGATCGCGGTCGCCAGCGAATCGATCGCCGCATCCTGGCCAAACACCGTCAGCTTCAGGTCACGCTCAAGGTTACGCAGCAGCTCTTTATCGGAACTGGTGACGTGTTTTGGTGGAATCCGCGCGATTTTCGCGACGATGTCCTCGACTTGAGGCACTTCGATGCGTTTCACCCGTTTTTCCACCGGCTGCAGGCGCTGGAAGGCACCCGCCTCGTCGATGACGTCGATGGCCTTGTCCGGCATGTGCCGGTCATTGATGTAGCGCGAAGCCAGTTCGGCAGCGGCGCGCAGGGCCTCATCACTGTATTCGATATTGTGATGGGTCTCGAAACGCCCTTTCAGGCCGCGCAGGATACCGATGGTGTCTTCCACCGAAGGCTCCGACACGTCAACCTTCTGGAAGCGCCGAGCCAGTGCACGATCCTTCTCGAAGATGCCGCGGAATTCCTGGAA
This sequence comes from Pseudomonas sp. EB271-G4-1, assembly GCF_058791355.1. Lineage (NCBI taxonomy): Bacteria > Pseudomonadati > Pseudomonadota > Gammaproteobacteria > Pseudomonadales > Pseudomonadaceae > Pseudomonas > Pseudomonas sp. EB271-G4-1. Next base: position 50,466 of record NZ_JBYTEO010000023.1, on the reverse strand, counting down.
CGTGGTCGAACCGATGCACCGGATATCACCGGACGACAGCAGCGGCTTGAGCAGGTTCGAGGCATCCATGACGCCACCGGACGCAGCACCCGCACCGATGATGGTGTGGATTTCGTCGATGAACAGGATCGCCTGCGGACGTTTTTTCAGCTCATTGAGCAACGCCTTGAAGCGCTTCTCGAAATCGCCGCGGTATTTGGTCCCGGCCAGCAATGCGCCCAGGTCCAGGGAGTAAACTACGCTGTTGGCCAACAGGTCCGGCACCTGGTTGTCGACAATGCGCTTGGCCAAGCCTTCGGCAATCGCGGTCTTACCCACGCCTGCCTCGCCCACCAGCAACGGATTGTTCTTGCGACGACGCGCCAGGATCTGGGCGACGCGCTCGACTTCCAGCTCACGGCCTACCAATGGATCGATTCGACCCTGGCGCGCGAGTTCATTAAGGTTGCTGGCATAAGCATCCAGTGGATTGCCTGAAGATGAAGACTCACCGCCCTCGTCGTCCTGCATATCTTGCTCACCCTCAGAGTGATCGCCATGCCCTGGCACCTTGGAGATACCGTGGGCGATGTAGTTGACGACATCGATACGGGCAACGCTCTGCTGTTTCAGCAGGAACACTGCCTGACTCTCTTGCTCACTGAAGATCGCGACCAGCACGTTGGCGCCAGTCACTTCGCGTTTGCCCGAGCTCTGTACGTGAAACACAGCACGTTGCAGTACACGCTGGAAGCCCAGGGTTGGCTGGGTTTCACGATCCTCGTCATGCACGGGGATCAATGGCGTGGTGGAGTCGATGAACTCCTGCAGGTCATGCTTGAGTTTGTCGAGGTTCGCGCCGCACGCACGCAAAACGGTGGCGGCAGCCTCATTGTCCAATAGGGCCAGCAGGAGATGTTCGACGGTCATGAATTCATGACGCTTCGAACGTGCCTCCTTGAAGGCAAGATTGAGGGTGACTTCGAGCTCGCGGTTTAACATAGCTTCACCTCATACCCAAGTGGTCGGCGATTAACCGTCCTTCTCGATTTCACAGAGTAGCGGATGCTGGCTTTCCCTGGCGTACTGGTTGACCTGCATGGCCTTTGTCTCGGCGATGTCGCGGGTAAACACTCCACATACTGCCCGCCCTTCTGTATGGACGGCCAGCATGACCTTGGTCGCCAGCTCGCGATTCAGGTTAAAAAACACCTCGAGCACTTCGACGACGAAATCCATCGGTGTGTAGTCATCATTAAACAAAACCACCTTGTACATCGGCGGCGCCTGTAACGCAGGCTTGGCCTCCTGAACAGCAATGCCTGCGGAATCGTCGTCGTGTTCCTCCGGGCGATCTTTCTGGAGAGTCGGGCGATCCTGATTGAATGTTAGTCGAATCTGGCTGATTGCATGCATGGAAAGAAAGGTTCGTCAGTTGTGCAAATACAGTGGTGGGGGCGGTCTTGGGCGATTTCAACTCCGACTGCCTGGTCACCTTGACTATCGGCAAAACGGTGTTACAACCAATAGAGCCCACAGTGGGTAAAAAAGGTCCGCGGAGTCAACTTTTTTCCTAAAAAGTGACTGCGGATGTACTGGATGATACTCCAGTGATGGAGTCTGTTGCAGAGGGAGTTGGTATGTCAGGTGTCAAGGTCAGCGGCAAGGTGAAATGGTTCAACAACGCCAAGGGTTACGGCTTCATCAACGAGGACGGCAAGACAGAAGACTTGTTCGCTCACTACTCGGCTATCCAAATGGATGGTTATAAAACCCTGAAGGCCGGCCAGGCTGTCGTATTCGAAATCATCCAGGGACCCAAAGGTCTGCATGCCGTGAACATCGGCAACCCTGTAGATGCTTCGAAAACCTCAACCCCTGCCACGCAACAGACCGTGACGGTTTAACGCCGCACCGTCATCCAGTCATAAAAAACCGCCCGACTCAATCAATTGAATCGGGCGGTTTTTGTATGCCTGTCGTTTGCTTACATGTGCTTGATCAGCGCTTCACCGAACCCGGAAGACGAAACCAGCGTCGCACCTTCCATCAGGCGCTCGAAGTCATAGGTCACGGTCTTGGCCTTGATCGCACCGTTGGTGCCCTTGATGATCAGGTCCGCCGCCTCGGTCCAGCCCAGGTGACGCAGCATCATTTCGGCCGAAAGGATCACCGAACCCGGGTTGACCTGGTCCTTGCCGGCATATTTCGGCGCGGTACCGTGGGTGGCTTCGAACATGGCCACGGTATCGGACAGGTTCGCGCCTGGCGCGATACCGATACCGCCCACTTCCGCCGCCAGGGCGTCGGAGAGGTAGTCACCGTTGAGGTTCAGCGTGGCAATCACATCGTATTCGGCTGGACGCAGCAGGATCTGCTGGAGCATGGCGTCGGCAATGGCGTCCTTGACCACGACTTCGCGGCCGGTTTTCGGGTTCTTGAATTTCATCCACGGGCCGCCATCGAGCAGCTCGGCGCCGAATTCTTCCTTCGCCACCTCATAGCCCCAGTCCTTGAAGGCGCCTTCGGTGAATTTCATGATGTTGCCCTTGTGCACGATGGTCAGCGACTTGCGGTCGTTGTCCACCACGTACTGCAGGGCCTTGCGCACCAGGCGCTTGGTGCCTTCTTTCGAAACCGGCTTGATGCCGATGCCGCAGTCCTGGTCGAAACGGATCTTGGTGACGCCCATTTCTTCTTTCAGGAACTTGATGACCTTGGTGGCTTCGGGCGAGCCGGCCTTCCACTCGATACCGGCGTAGATGTCTTCGGAGTTCTCGCGGAAGATCACCATGTCGACGTCGCCAGGTTTTTTCACCGGGCTTGGCACACCTTCGAACCACACCACTGGCCGCAGGCACACATACAGGTCCAGCTGCTGGCGCAGGGCAACGTTGAGGGAGCGGATACCCCCACCGACCGGCGTGGTCAGCGGGCCCTTGATGGAAACGACGTAGTCTTTCACGGCATCCAGGGTTTCCTGGGGCAGCCAGGTGTCCTGGTCGTAGACCTGTGTAGCCTTTTCGCCAGCATAGACTTCCATCCAGGAAATCTTGCGCTTGCCCCCGTAGGCCTTTTCCACGGCAGCATCGACAACCTTGATCATGACGGGGCTGACGTCAACGCCAATGCCGTCGCCTTCAATGAACGGGATGATCGGATTATCAGGAACATTGAGAGAATGGTCTGCATTGACGGTGATTTTGTCGCCGACGGCTGGAACCTGAATCTTCTTGTAACCCATGCTGAACTCCATTGATTGGATTGAACATCTGGCTTGGTTCGAGCGTAACCCAGTTAAATCGGCGCGCAAACCCTATGTTCCATTCATCTGCCGCAAAGCCGCTCAACGCGCGACCTACAAGCCTGAAAGCAAAGGGAAAAACGCCAATCTCAAGCACGAAGAATGACCATACGCCCTGCTCGTCCCTGCGACCTTTAGACCAATGGACGACAACAGATGTGTATGAACCATCGGCAGATTGCCAGCTACCTATGTATAATGCGGCCGCTGACTAAAGGGTCACATCAGGCTGAACAGCTCTACGACGAGTGTTTGCGCCCGATGAGACGGCCTGCTACCGCAGCCCGCCTGCTTGACGCCCTACTGATGCACCCAACATCACAGCAACGAAATCTCGATATTCGGCTCATGGATGACTTTGAACGAACGCGCTTACCCGGCGCCCCTCGAGTTTCTGCGCACGCTTTAGCAAAGAAGAGAGAGTTAATCCGAATATGCCCACCCGCTCGAAGATCATCTATACCTTCACCGACGAAGCTCCCGCCCTCGCCACCTATTCACTGTTGCCTATCGTAGAGGCGTTCACCGCCTCGGCTGATATCGCCGTTGAAACCCGCGATATCTCTCTTGCAGGGCGCATCCTGGCCAGCTTCCCCGAGCAATTGGGCGACAAAGCCGTAGCCGACCACCTCGCCGAGCTGGGCGCGCTGGCCGTTACGCCTGAAGCCAACATCATCAAGCTGCCGAACATCAGCGCCTCGGTTCCGCAACTGCAAGCCGCGATCAAGGAGCTGCAAGCCCAGGGCTACGCCCTGCCGGACTATCCGGAAACCGTGACCTGCGACGCCGACAAAGAAGCCAAGGCGCGCTACGACAAGGTCAAGGGCAGCGCCGTGAACCCGGTTCTGCGCGAAGGCAACTCCGACCGCCGCGCTCCACTGTCGGTGAAGAACTACGCACGCAAGCACCCGCACAAAATGGGCGCCTGGGCCGCAGACTCCAAGTCCCACGTCGCGCACATGAGCAGCGGTGATTTCTACGGTAGCGAAAAAGCTGCCCTGATCGACGCCCCTGGCGCGGTCAAGATCGAACTGATCGCTCAAGACGGCACCACCACCGTCCTGAAAGAAAAAACCAGCGTCCAGGCTGGCGAGATCCTCGACTGCGCCGTGATGAGCAAAAACGCCCTGCGCGCTTTCATCGCCGCTGAAATCGAAAGCGCCAAGGCACAAGGCGTGCTGCTGTCGGTTCACCTCAAAGCCACCATGATGAAGGTCTCCGACCCGATCATGTTCGGCCAGATCGTTGCCGAGTTCTACAAAGACGCCCTGGCCAAGCACGCTGACGTGCTGGCTCAGATCGGCTTCAACCTGAACAACGGCATCGGCGACCTGTACTCGCGCATCAAGGCCTTGCCTGCCGAGCAGCAAGCCGCCATCGAAGCGGACATCCAGGCGGTCTACGCCGTTCGTCCGTCGTTGGCCATGGTCAACTCCGACAAAGGCATCACCAACCTGCACGTGCCGAGCGACGTCATCGTCGACGCCTCGATGCCAGCCATGATCCGTGACTCCGGCAAGATGTGGGGCACCGACGGCCAGCTGCACGACACCAAGGCGGTGATCCCGGATCGCTGCTACGCCACCATCTACCAGGCAGTGATTGAAGACTGCAAGGCCAATGGCGCGTTCGATCCAACCACCATGGGCAGCGTGCCAAACGTTGGCCTGATGGCGAAAAAAGCCGAAGAGTACGGCTCGCACGACAAGACTTTCCAAATCAAGACCAACGGCGTTGTCCGCGTGACCGACACCAATGGCACCCTGCTGCTGGAACAGTCGGTTGAAGCCGGCGACATCTTCCGCATGTGCCAGACCAAAGACGCGCCGATCCAGGACTGGGTCAAGCTGGCCGTCAACCGTGCCCGCGCAAGCAGCACGCCAGCGATCTTCTGGCTGGACCCGATGCGCGCCCACGACGGCGTGGTGATCGAGAAAGTCCAGGCTTACCTGAAGGATCACGACACTGCCGGCCTGGACATCCAGATCATGGCACCTGTCGACGCGATGAAGTTCACCCTGCAACGCACTCGCGCAGGCAAAGACACCATCTCGGTAACCGGCAACGTATTGCGCGACTACCTGACTGACCTGTTCCCGATCATGGAACTGGGCACCAGCGCCAAGATGCTGTCGATCGTTCCGCTGATGAATGGCGGCGGCCTGTTCGAAACCGGCGCCGGCGGTTCGGCTCCGAAGCACGTGCAACAACTGCTGGAAGAAAACTTCCTGCGCTGGGATTCCCTGGGCGAGTTCCTGGCCCTGGCCGCTTCCCTTGAGCACCTGGGCGTGACCTACAACAACCCCAAGGCGCTGGTTCTGGCCAAGACCCTGGATCAGGCCACTGGCCAGTTCCTGGACAACAACAAGTCGCCATCGCGCAAAGTCGGCAACATCGACAACCGCGGCAGCCACTTCTACCTGGCGCTGTACTGGGCTCAAGCCCTGGCCGCCCAGACCGAAGACACTGCACTGCAAGCGCAGTTTGCGACCCTGGCCAAGACCCTGACCGAGAACGAAGCAACCATCGTTGCCGAGCTCAACGCCGTACAGGGCAAGCCAGTGGACATCGGCGGTTACTACCACGCCGATGCCGAGCTGATCAGCAAGGCCATGCGCCCGAGCGCAACCTTCAACGCAGCGGTTGCAGCGTTGGTTTAAGGTTGTAAGGGAACATCACAAACCCCGGCCATGCGCCGGGGTTTGTGTTTTCAGCCATCACACAAATTTATCTGTCGAAACCGGACCCTGTGGGAGCGAGCCTGCTCGCGAAAGCGGTTTATCATTCAACATCAATGCTGGCTGACCCACAGCCTTCGCGAGCAGGCTCGCTCCCACAGGAACAGCATTTCAACATCAAGGGAAATTCATGGACTGGCAACCCCACATCACCGTCGCCACCATCGTCGAAGACAACGACCGCTTCCTGATGGTCGAAGAACTCAAGCACGGACGCGTGGTGCTCAACCAACCCGCCGGCCACCTGGACCCGAACGAAACCCTGACCGAGGCCGCCGTGCGCGAAACCCTCGAGGAAACCGGCTGGGACGTCGAACCCACCGGTGTACTGGGAATCTATCTCTATACCGCCCCGAGCAACGGCGTGACCTACCAGCGGGTCTGCTTCATCGCCAAACCGCTGAAACATCACCCCGAGTATCAACTGGATGAGGGCATCGTCGGTGCCAAGTGGTTGACCCGCGAGGAATTAATCGGCCGGCGCGACAACTGGCGCAGCGAGCTGATCATGCGTTGCATCGACGATTATCTGGACGGCAAACACTTCGGCCTCGAATTGATCCGCCCTTCTCTTTAGCCTTGCGGGCTGGAGCCTGTTAGAATCGCGTCCTTTTTCAAGACACTCATTGAATCCCTATGCGTGATCCAGCCCCTTCTGACACACAAAAGAAGCGCGTCATTGTCGGCATGTCCGGCGGCGTGGACTCTTCCGTTTCCGCCCTCCTGCTGATCGAGCAGGGCTATGAGGTGGAAGGCCTGTTCATGAAGAACTGGGAAGAAGACGACGGAACCGAATACTGCACCGCCATGGATGACCTGGCGGACGCCCAGGCCGTGAGCGACAAGATTGGCATCAAGCTGCACACCGCCAACTTCGCCGCCGAGTACTGGGACAACGTGTTCGAGCACTTCCTGGCCGAATACAAGGCCGGTCGTACGCCAAACCCGGACATCCTGTGCAACCGCGAGATCAAGTTCAAGGCGTTCCTCGACTACGCCATGATGCTCGGCGCCGATCTGATCGCCACTGGTCACTACGTGCGCCGCCGCGACATCGACGGCCGCACCGAACTGCTCAAGGGCCTGGACCCGAACAAGGACCAGAGCTACTTCCTGCACGCCGTTGGCGGCGAGCAGATCGCCAAGACCCTGTTCCCGGTCGGCGAACTGGAAAAACCCCAGGTTCGCGCAATTGCCGAGAAATACGAGCTGGCGACCGCGAAAAAGAAGGATTCCACCGGGATCTGCTTTATCGGCGAACGGCGCTTCAGCGACTTCCTCAAGCAATACCTGCCGGCACAACCGGGCGAGATCAAGACCACCGAAGGTGAAGTCATCGGCCGCCACCATGGCTTGATGTACCACACCATCGGCCAACGCCAGGGCTTGGGCATCGGCGGCCTGAAAGACGCCAGCGACGAGCCGTGGTACGTGCTGATCAAGGACCTGGAACACAACGAGCTGATCGTTGGCCAGGGTAACGATCACCCGTGGCTGTTTTCCCGCGCCCTGCTCGCTTCGGATATCTATTGGGTCAACCCGATCGACCTGAGCCAGCCGCGCAGGCTGACCGCCAAGGTTCGTTATCGCCAGGGCGACCAGCCCTGCACCCTGGAGAAAACCGCTACCGGCTATCGCGCGACCTTCGATGACCCGCAACGCGCGGTGACTCCAGGCCAATCCGTGGTGTTCTACGACGGCGAGATCTGCCTTGGCGGCGGTGTGATCGAAGTTGCAGAACCCTGGACAAGCAAGAGCACCAGTAAAGGCCAGGCCCAATGAGTCCCACCCAGGAGCAACTGACGGCGCTGGGCGGCGTATTCCTCGCCGCGGTGCTGGTGGACAAGATCGCCAAGACCGGCCAGACCAACGAGGCCGGCCTGACCTGCATGCTCGGCAGCCTGCTGATTCGCGACCCCAAGGACACCCTGGAAGTCTATGGCGGCGACGATATCAACCTGCGTGAAGGCTATCGCGCATTGATCGGCGCCCTCGAACGCGACCCGAGTGCCCTGCAACGCGAACCGCTGCGCTATGCCCTGGCCATGCTGGGCCTGGAGCGTCAACTGGCCAAGCGCGAAGACATGCTGGAGATCATCGGCAAGCGCCTGCCGCAGATCCAGTCCCAGGTCGAGCACTTCGGTCCGGCCCACGAAAACGTGATCGCCGCATGTGGCGCACTGTATCAGGACACCCTGAGCACCCTGCGCCAACGCATCCAGGTGCACGGTGACATGCGCAACCTGCAGCAACCGAGCAACGCCTCGAAAATTCGCGCCCTGCTGCTGGCCGGTATCCGCTCGGCACGCCTATGGCGACAATTGGGCGGTCATCGCTGGCAGCTGGTGATTAGCCGCAAAAAATTGCTCAAAGAGCTTTACCCATTGATGCGTAACGAATAACCCGCATCGACAGCACCGAACTTAGCAATACGCGTAATACGCCGGTCAGTTGGCGACGGACCGGCGGATTTTTTCATGTATGATACGCGCCCCATTTCGTTGCCCGACTGTCCGAGAACACCCCATGCAGCTCTCTTCGCTCACTGCGGTTTCCCCTGTTGACGGCCGCTACGCCGGCAAAACCCAGGCCCTGCGCCCAATTTTCAGCGAGTACGGCCTGATCCGTGCCCGCGTCCTGGTTGAAGTGCGCTGGCTCCAGCGCCTGGCCGCTCACCCTGCCATCAGCGAAGTGCCGGCGTTCTCCGCCGAAGCCAACGCGGTATTGAACACCCTGGCGGAAAACTTCTCCCTGGAGCACGCCGAGCGTGTCAAAGAGATCGAGCGCACCACCAACCACGACGTAAAAGCCATCGAATACCTGCTCAAGGAGCAGGCCGCCAAGCTGCCGGAATTGGCCGCTGTCAGCGAGTTCATCCACTTCGCCTGCACCAGCGAGGACATCAACAACCTGTCCCACGCCCTGATGCTGCGCGAAGGCCGTGATGACGTGATGCTGCCGCTGATGCGCCAGACCGCCGAAGCCATCCGCGAACTGGCCATCCGCTTCGCCGACGTGCCGATGCTGTCGCGCACCCACGGCCAACCGGCGTCGCCAACCACCCTGGGCAAAGAACTGGCAAACGTGGTTTACCGCCTGGAGCGCCAGATCGCCCAGGTCGCTGCCGTTCCGCTGCTGGGCAAGATCAACGGCGCTGTCGGCAACTACAACGCTCACCTGTCGGCCTACCCTGAGATCGACTGGGAAGCCAATGCCCGCGCCTTCATCGAAGACGAGCTGGGCCTGGGCTTCAACCCGTACACCACGCAGATCGAACCGCACGACTACATCGCCGAGCTGTTCGACGCAATCGCGCGCTTCAACACCATCCTGATCGACTTCGACCGTGATATCTGGGGCTACATCTCCCTGGGTTATTTCAAGCAGCGCACCATCGCTGGCGAAATCGGCTCGTCGACCATGCCGCACAAGGTCAACCCGATCGACTTCGAAAACTCCGAAGGCAACCTGGGTATCGCCAACGCACTGTTCCAGCACCTGGCGAGCAAACTGCCAATCTCCCGCTGGCAGCGCGACCTGACTGACTCCACCGTACTGCGCAACCTCGGTGTCGGCCTCGCCCACAGCGTGATCGCATACGAAGCCAGCCTCAAGGGCATCAGCAAGCTGGAGCTCAACGAGCAGAAGATTGCCGCTGACCTGGACGCTTGCTGGGAAGTGTTGGCCGAGCCAATCCAGACCGTCATGCGTCGCTACAACATCGAAAACCCGTACGAAAAGCTGAAAGAATTGACCCGCGGCAAGGGCATCAGCCCTGAGGCGCTGCAAACTTTCATCGACGGCCTGGACATGCCAGCCGCCGCCAAGGCCGAGCTGAAACTGCTCACCCCGGCGAACTACATCGGCAACGCTGTAGCGCAAGCCAAACGCATCTGATCGACCGCTGGACCCTTTTAAGACGCCCGGCCGCGCCGGGCGTTTTTATTCCCGTATGAAAAGTGCTTTTTTTCAATAGGTTACACATGAATCCTGACATTCCTCTTCAACTTCTGGGCGGCATCACGGCACGCGAGTTCCTGCGCGACTACTGGCAGAAAAAACCGCTGTTGATCCGTCAGGCGATTCCTGATTTCGAAAGCCCGATCGATGCCGACGAACTGGCCGGCCTGGCGCTGGAAGAAGAAGTCGAATCGCGCCTGATCATCGAGAACGGCGAGCGCCCATGGGAATTGCGTCGCGGCCCCTTTGCCGAAGACGAGTTCAGCAAGTTGCCGGAGCGCGACTGGACCCTGCTGGTGCAGGCCGTCGACCAGTTCGTGCCGGAAGTCAGCGAACTGCTGGAAAACTTCCGCTTCCTGCCGAGCTGGCGCATCGATGACGTGATGATCAGCTTCGCCGCCCCCGGTGGCAGCGTCGGCCCGCACTTCGACAACTACGACGTGTTCCTGCTGCAAGGCCACGGCAAGCGCAACTGGAAAATCGGCCAGATGTGCAACGCCGAAAGCCCGCTGCTGCAACACGCGGACCTGCGCATCCTCGCCGACTTCGAGGCCACCGATGAATGGGTGCTGGAACCGGGCGACATGCTCTACCTGCCGCCACGCCTGGCCCACTGTGGCGTGGCTGTCGATGACTGCCTGACCTACTCCGTAGGTTTCCGCGCACCGAGCGCCGCTGAAGTGCTGACCCACTTCACCGACTTCCTCAGCCAGTTCCTGTCGGACGAAGAGCGCTACACCGACGCCGACGCCGTGCCGGCGGTCGATCCGCACCAGATCCAGCATGACGCCCTCGACCGCCTGAAAAGCCTGCTGGCCGAACACATGAGCGACGAGCGCCTGCTGCTGACCTGGTTCGGCCAGTTCATGACCGAACCCCGCTACCCGGAACTGGTGGTCGGCCCTGAAGACCTCGAGGAAGAAGACGTTCTCGGCGCGCTGGAGCAAGGCGCCGTACTGATCCGCAACCCTAGTGCGCGCCTGGCGTGGTCGGAAGTCGATGACGACCTGTTGCTGTTTGCCAGCGGCCAGAGCCGCTACCTGCCGGGCAAACTGCGCGAACTGCTGAAGATGATCTGCGCCGCCGACGCGCTGCACGTCGACAACCTGGGTGACTGGTTGACCGACGAAGATGGCCGCGGCCTGCTGTGCGAACTGGTCAAGCAAGGAAGCCTGGGGTTTGCCGATGAATAAGATTCACGTACGTGTCGCAGACTGGCAAAAGGACAACGCCGAGATCCGGCGCATTCGTGAAGCGGTGTTCGTCGCCGAGCAATCCGTACCACCCGAGCTGGAATGGGATGCCGACGATGTCACGGCCGTGCACTTTCTTGCCCTCGAAGGCGACTTTCCGGTCGGCACCGCCCGCCTGCTGCCTGACGGTCACGTCGGCCGGGTGTCGGTACTCAAGGACTGGCGCGGCCTGAAGGTCGGCGATGCGCTGATGCATGCGGTGATCGACGAAGCCGAAGAGCGCGGGCTGAAGCAGCAAATGCTCAGCGCCCAGGTGCAGGCCACGGCGTTCTACGAGCGCCTGGGCTTTCACATGGTCAGCGAGGAGTTCCTGGAAGCAGGGATTCCGCATGTGGACATGGTTCGTCACTCGGGCTGATACCGAGTCGCGGCCTTCGCGAGCAGGCTCGCTCCCACAAGGATCGCGCAAGACCTGTGGGAGCGGGCTTGCCCGCGATGGGGCCTTGAAGCCCACCACAAAACGCCCTGGCATCATACGATGCCGGGGCGTTTTGCTGTCTACGATTCAACTTGCCCCCTCCCAGGCCGACAAACCGGTAATACCAACACGCTGTAGGAGCGAGCATGCTCGCGATGGACTTGAGAACGCCGCGGGGTGTCAGGCTTCACGCTTCATCGTTCACGACCATCGCGAGCATGCTCGCTCCTACACACCCCGGGCCGACAAACTGGCACTATCTACACTTTGAAGCTGGCGGAGATAACGGATATGTCCCTACGCACCCTGCTCACCACACTGCTGGTGACCTGCAGTTTTTCACTCATGGCCGCCACCGAAATCGTGCCGCTGAACTACCACAGCAGTGCCGACATGTTGCCGGTTGCGCAGGATTTCATCGGCAAGGATGGCCAAGTCAGCGCTTACGGCAATCAACTCATCGTCAAAGCCGATCAGCGCAAAATCGACGAACTTAAGACTTTATTAAGCCAACTCGATACGGCACCCAAACGCTTGCTGATCACAGTCGATACGAACGAAAACAACTTTCAGGGCGATCAGGGCTACTCGGTGAACGGCGCCAAGCCGGGCCAGACCCGAATCATCAGCCATAGCACCGCCAGTCGCGAGGGTGGCATCCAGCAAATCCAGGCCACCGACGGCATGCCGGCGCTGATCCAGGTCGGCCAGAGCGTGCCATTGACCAGCACCCAGGTCGATTCCTACGGCGACCTGCGCAGCCAGACCGAATACCGCAACGTCACCCAGGGCTTTTACGTCACCGCCAACGTCACCGGCGAGATCGTTCACCTTTCGATCAGTACCAACCGTGACCGCATGAGCCAGGAACGTCCCGATGTAGTGAATGTGCAAAGCACCGACACAACCGTCACCGGCCGCCTGGGGGAATGGATCCTGCTGGCCGGCGTGAATCGCCAGACACAGGCCGACAAACAGGGTATGGCCCGCAGCTACGGGACCCAGGGACGCGATGACATGACCCTGCGGGTGAAAGTCGATACTTTGGACCAAGACACCAAAAACTGACTGGCAGGTCGTATTAGACCAAAGATGTAGTGCCTGAAAAAAAGCACTACAAAACGTTTGACGAGTCAAAAAAGCAAAGGCATGATGGCCTCGCTCCCGCTAATCAGGGGCCCTGGCAAGGGCCTTCGAGGCGATGTTCGCACCTACCCCGCGAACCGCTTCGTGTCTGTACCGCCCACAAGGTGTGTTTGACGAGGTTGCCGACTGGAACGAAGTTGTCCCGAGGGACGGAAGCGTAATTAGGTAATCCGGCACCACACTGATGTTCGTACCAAGGCCCACGACGCCCGAATGCGCCCGCAGTTCGCCTTTACCTGCTCACTTCCCCTCGAGCCATCGTTCATCCCGTCGCCACCCCCGCCGAACCCGACTTGACCACCTAAGCTTCTGGTCAGCGAGCGCAGGAATTTTCCACCGCAGAACAACTTTTCATAAAGACGCGACGAGGTTTATCTCCCATGGCACTGACACGCGAACAGCAAATTGCAGCCCTCGAAAAAGACTGGGCTGAAAACCCGCGCTGGAAAGGCGTGACACGCACTTACTCCGCTGCTGACGTCGTCCGCCTGCGTGGCTCGGTTCAACCTGAGCACACCTTTGCAAAAATGGGCGCCGAGAAGCTGTGGAACCTGGTTACCCAGGGTGCCAAGCCAGCCTTCCGTCCTGAGAAAGATTTCGTCAACTGCATGGGCGCCCTGACCGGCGGCCAGGCTGTACAACAAGTCAAAGCCGGTATCCAGGCGATCTACCTGTCGGGCTGGCAAGTGGCTGCGGACAACAACTCCGCCGAATCGATGTACCCTGACCAGTCGCTGTACCCGGTGGACTCGGTTCCAACCGTGGTCAAGCGCATCAACAACTCGTTCCGTCGTGCCGACCAGATCCAGTGGAAAGCCGGCAAGAACCCGGGCGACGAAGGCTACATCGACTACTTCGCGCCAATCGTGGCTGACGCCGAAGCCGGTTTCGGCGGCGTACTGAACGCCTACGAGCTGATGAAGAGCATGATCGAGGCAGGCGCCGCCGGCGTTCACTTCGAAGACCAGCTGGCTTCCGTGAAGAAATGCGGCCACATGGGCGGCAAGGTACTGGTTCCTACCCAGGAAGCGGTACAGAAGCTGACCGCTGCCCGTCTGGCAGCCGACGTTGCCGGTACTCCGACCATCATCCTGGCCCGTACCGACGCTAACGCCGCCGACCTGCTGACTTCCGACTGCGACCCGTACGACCAGCCGTTCGTAACTGGCGAACGTACCCAGGAAGGCTTCTACAAAGTGCGCGCCGGCCTCGACCAGGCAATCGCTCGCGGCCTGGCCTATGCACCGTACGCCGACCTGATCTGGTGCGAAACCGCCAAGCCAGACCTGGAAGAGGCTCGTCGCTTCGCTGAAGCGATCAAGAAGGAATACCCGGACCAACTGCTGTCGTACAACTGCTCGCCTTCCTTCAACTGGAAGAAAAACCTGGACGACGCGACCATCGCCAAGTTCCAGCGCGAACTGTCCGCCATGGGTTACAAGCACCAGTTCATCACCCTGGCCGGCATTCACAACATGTGGCACAGCATGTTCAACCTGGCGCACGACTACGCCCGCAACGACATGACTGCCTACGTGAAGCTGCAGGAGCAGGAATTCGCCGACGCCGCCAAGGGCTACACCTTCGTGGCTCACCAGCAGGAAGTGGGCACCGGTTACTTCGACGACATGACCACCGTGATCCAGGGTGGCTCGTCGTCGGTGACCGCTCTGACCGGTTCGACTGAAGAAGAACAGTTCCACTGATCTGCTTCGATTGAGACATCAGCCGCTGTGGGCCCTATAGAAAGCTAACCGCAGCGCTGCACACCTGACGCCCCGACTGGTTCGGGGCGTTTTTTTTTGCGCGCAGCACCACAAACCCCCGTAACCCTGTAGGAGCTGACGAGTGAAACGAGGCTGCGATCTTTTGATTTTGCCGATAAACAAGATCAAAAGATCGCAGCCTCGTTTCACTCGTCAGCTCCTACAGTTACGTGCATGTAAGGCAACTTCCCAACCATAAACCTGATAAACAGTTTAAAAACCCACTCAAACAATATTGATTATCATTTAGCCAAAACTATGTTCGTTACATTCCCTACAAAACATATTTCCAAAAATGCCGGCTAATGCCCGCAACGCAAGGGCTACGGCGCTTTTGCCGCTCGCTATGTCCTTATTCCTATAAATAATTTCGCTATAGGAATTTTACTTGCTGGGTGTTTAGCCATAAAATCAGCGGGATTGATTGCTGCGACATATCGTCACTGCGTTGTTACCTTTTCAAGCTCAGAGACCTTTGCTCTCTGTTAAGGATTACCAGCATGCCCGAAGCGACAGGACTCATGGCCCACAACTGGGGCTTTGCCATTTTCCTTCTAGGCGTCGTCGGCCTCTGTGCCTTCATGCTGGGCGTCTCCAGCCTCCTTGGGTCAAAAGCCTGGGGCCGCAGCAAAAACGAACCGTTCGAGTCCGGCATGCTACCTACAGGTGGCGCCCGCTTGCGGCTCTCAGCCAAATTCTATCTGGTCGCGATGCTGTTCGTGATCTTCGATATCGAAGCCCTCTTTCTCTTTGCATGGTCTGTGTCCGTCCGCGAAAGCGGCTGGACCGGATTCGTCGAAGCTCTCGTTTTCATAGCAATTCTGTTGGCAGGTCTTGTCTACCTATTCCGAGTGGGCGCCCTTGACTGGGCTCCGGAAGCTCGGCGCAAGCGGCAAGCGAAGCTGAAACAATGAGGCTTTGGCAATGCAATACAATCTCACCAGGATCGACCCCGATGCTCCTAACGAGCAGTATCCGATCGGCCAGCGGGAAACCGTTTCCGATCCGTTAGAAGATCAAGTCCACAAAAACATTTTCATGGGCAAGCTCGAAGACGTGCTTAACGGCACGATCAACTGGGGGCGCAAGAACTCCCTGTGGCCGTATAACTTCGGTCTTTCGTGCTGCTACGTGGAAATGACCACCGCCTTCACGGCGCCCCACGACATCGCGCGCTTCGGCGCCGAGGTTATCCGGGCATCGCCGCGCCAGGCGGATTTCATGGTTATCGCCGGTACCTGCTTCATCAAGATGGCGCCGATCATTCAGCGTCTCTACGAGCAAATGCTCGAACCTAAATGGGTCATCTCCATGGGTTCGTGCGCCAACTCCGGTGGCATGTACGACATCTACTCCGTCGTTCAAGGGGTGGACAAATTCCTGCCCGTGGACGTCTACGTGCCTGGCTGCCCGCCCCGCCCTGAAGCTTTCCTGCAAGGCTTGATGCTGCTGCAGGAGTCGATTGGACAGGAGCGTCGTCCGCTTTCCTGGGTCGTTGGCGATCAAGGCGTATATCGCGCCGAGATGCCTTCCGAAAAGGACAAGCGCCGCGAACAGCGAATCGCAGTCACCAACCTGCGCAGCCCCGACGAAGTCTGATCCAGCTCTGCTTCTTCAATAGAACGAGACACTGGCTTCATTCTTTACGTTGACCGAAAGCGATTAAATAACCATGACTACAGGCAGTGCTCTGTACATCCCGCCTTACAAGGCAGACGACCAGGATGTGGTCGTCGAACTGAACAACCGTTTTGGCCCGGAGGCGTTTACCGCCCAGCCTACCCGCACCGGCATGCCGGTGCTTTGGGTTGCCCGCGCCAAACTCGTCGAAGTCCTGACGTTCCTGCGCAACCTGCCCAAGCCGTACGTCATGCTCTATGACCTGCATGGCGTGGACGAGCGTCTGCGCACCAAGCGTCAAGGGCTGCCGAACGGCGTCGACTTCTCCGTGTTCTACCACCTGATGTCGATCGAACGTAATAGTGACGTCATGATCAAGGTCGCCTTGTCCGAGAGCGACCTCAGCCTGCCAACCGTCACCAGCATCTGGCCAAATGCCAACTGGTACGAGCGTGAAGTCTGGGACATGTACGGCATCGACTTCAAAGGTCACCCGCACCTGTCGCGCATCATGATGCCGCCGACCTGGGAAGGTCACCCGCTGCGCAAGGACTTCCCGGCCCGTGCCACCGAGTTCGACCCGTACAGCCTGACCCTGGCCAAGCAACAGCTCGAGGAAGAAGCCGCGCGCTTCAAGCCTGAAGACTGGGGCATGAAGCGTTCCGGCCCGAACGAGGACTACATGTTCCTCAACCTGGGTCCCAACCACCCTTCGGCGCACGGTGCGTTCCGCATCATCCTGCAGCTGGACGGTGAAGAGATCGTCGACTGCGTCCCGGACATCGGCTACCACCATCGTGGCGCCGAGAAGATGGCCGAGCGTCAGTCCTGGCACAGCTTCATCCCGTACACCGACCGTATCGACTACCTCGGCGGCGTGATGAACAACTTGCCGTACGTGCTCTCGGTCGAGAAGCTGGCCGGCATCAAGGTGCCTGAGAAGGTCGACGTCATCCGCATCATGATGGCCGAGTTCTTCCGGATCACCAGCCACCTGCTGTTCCTGGGTACCTACATCCAGGACGTTGGCGCCATGACCCCGGTGTTCTTCACCTTCACCGACCGCCAGAAGGCGTACACGGTGATCGAAGCCATCACCGGTTTCCGCCTGCACCCGGCCTGGTACCGCATCGGTGGCGTCGCCCACGACCTGCCGCGCGGCTGGGAAAAACTGGTCAAGGATTTCGTCGAGTGGATGCCCAAGCGCCTGGACGAATACCAGAAAGCCGCGCTGGACAACAGCATCCTGCGTGGCCGGACCATCGGCGTCGCCGACTACAACACCAAGCAAGCCCTGGAATGGGGCGTCACCGGTGCCGGCCTGCGTGCCACCGGTTGCGACTTCGACCTGCGTAAGGCGCGCCCGTACTCGGGCTACGAGAACTTCGAGTTCGAAGTGCCGCTGGCGGCCAATGGCGATGCCTACGATCGTTGCATCGTGCGCGTGGAAGAAATGCGCCAGAGCATCAAGATCATCGACCAGTGCCTGCGCAACATGCCGGAAGGCCCGTACAAGGCGGATCACCCGCTGACCACGCCGCCACCGAAAGAGCGCACGCTGCAGCACATCGAGACCTTGATCACGCACTTCCTGCAAGTTTCGTGGGGCCCGGTCATGCCGGCCAACGAATCCTTCCAGATGATCGAAGCGACCAAGGGCATCAACAGTTATTACCTGACGAGCGATGGCGGCACCATGAGCTACCGCACCCGGATTCGTACCCCAAGCTTCCCGCACCTGCAGCAGATCCCTTCGGTGATCAAAGGCAGCATGGTCGCGGACTTGATCGCGTACCTGGGTAGTATCGATTTCGTTATGGCCGACGTGGACCGCTAAGCATGAACAGCACGCTTATCCAGACAGACCGTTTCACCTTGAGTGAAACCGAGCGCTCGGCCATCGAGCACGAGTTGCATCACTACGAAGACCCGCGCGCGGCGTCGATCGAAGCCCTGAAGATCGTCCAGAAGGAACGTGGCTGGGTGCCGGACGGCGCCTTGTACGCCATCGGCGAGATCCTCGGCATCCCGGCCAGCGACGTTGAAGGCGTGGCGACGTTCTACAGCCAGATCTTCCGTCAGCCAGTGGGCCGTCACATCATTCGCGTCTGCGACAGCATGGTCTGCTACATCGGCGGCCACGAGTCGGTGGTCAGCGAAATCCAGAGCAAACTCGGCATCGGCCTGGGTCAAACCACCACCGACGGTCGTTTCACCCTGCTGCCGGTCTGCTGCCTCGGCAACTGCGACAAGGCGCCGGCGTTGATGATCGACGACGACACTTTCGGTGATGTGCAGCCAGCTGGCGTTGCCAAATTGCTCGAGGGCTACGTATGACCCTGACTTCCTTCGGTCCGGCCAACCGCATCAAGCGTTCGGCCGAGACTCACCCGCTCACCTGGCGCCTGCGTGACGACGGCGAAGCCGTATGGCTCGACGAATACCAGGCCAAGAACGGTTACGCCGCGGCGCGCAAGGCCTTCGCCGACATGGCCCAGGACGATATCGTCCAGACCGTGAAAGACTCCGGCCTTAAAGGCCGCGGCGGTGCAGGCTTCCCCACTGGCGTGAAGTGGGGCCTGATGCCAAAAGACGAATCCATCAACATCCGCTACCTGCTGTGCAACGCGGATGAAATGGAGCCCAACACCTGGAAAGACCGCATGCTGATGGAGCAACTGCCCCATCTGCTGATCGAAGGCATGCTGATCAGTGCCCGCGCACTGAAAACCTACCGTGGCTACATCTTCCTGCGCGGCGAGTACACCACCGCCGCCAAGCACCTGAACCGTGCCGTGGAAGAAGCCAAGGCAGCCGGTCTTTTGGGCAAGAACATCCTGGGCAGCGGCTTTGATTTCGAGCTGTTCGTCCACACCGGTGCCGGGCGTTACATCTGCGGTGAAGAAACCGCACTGATCAACTCCCTCGAAGGCCGCCGCGCCAACCCGCGCTCCAAGCCGCCCTTCCCTGCCGCCGTTGGCGTATGGGGCAAGCCGACCTGCGTGAACAACGTCGAGACCCTGTGCAACGTGCCGGCGATCATCGCCGACGGCGTGGACTGGTACAAATCGTTGGCTCGCGAAGGCAGCGAAGACATGGGCACCAAGCTCATGGGCTTCTCCGGCAAGGTCAAGAACCCTGGCCTGTGGGAGCTGCCGTTTGGCGTCACCGCTCGCGAGCTGTTCGAAGACTATGCTGGCGGCATGCGCGACGGTTACAAGCTCAAGGCCTGGCAGCCTGGCGGTGCCGGTACCGGCTTCCTGTTGCCGGAACACCTGGACGCACAAATGTACGCCGGCGGCATCGCCAAGGTGGGCACCCGTATGGGTACCGGCCTGGCCATGGCGGTGGACGACAGCGTCAACATGGTGTCCCTGCTGCGCAACATGGAGCAGTTCTTCGCCCGCGAATCCTGCGGCTTCTGCACCCCTTGCCGCGATGGCCTGCCATGGAGCGTCAAGCTGCTGATGGCCATCGAGAACGGTGAAGGGCAAGC
Source organism: Pseudomonas sp. EB271-G4-1 (assembly GCF_058791355.1). Lineage (NCBI taxonomy): Bacteria > Pseudomonadati > Pseudomonadota > Gammaproteobacteria > Pseudomonadales > Pseudomonadaceae > Pseudomonas > Pseudomonas sp. EB271-G4-1. The sequence goes on along the minus strand of NZ_JBYTEO010000023.1, from coordinate 30,786 downwards.
CGGCGACATCGAGACCCTGCTGGGTCTGGTCGGCTTCCTTGGCCCAGGCAAGACCTTCTGTGCTCACGCACCGGGCGCCGTGGAGCCGTTGGGCAGTGCCATCAAATACTTCCGCCACGAGTTCGAAGCCGGCATCGCGCCTACCCGCGCCGCCGTCCCGCCTCTGGCAAGGCCGATCGTAGTCGGCGCGTAAATGCTTAAAAAAGGCGAAGGGTCCGTGCCCTTCGCTTTTCGCGCGATGACGCCTTCACCGGCTGTGTTGATTCGCGCGGATAACAAGATTCCATTAGCCACGCCCGCTGACACCGGGCCAACGAAGAACTTTGAACCATGGCCACTATCCACGTAGACGGCAAAGCGCTCGAAGTCGATGGGGCAGACAACCTGTTACAGGCATGTCTGTCTCTGGGCCTCGATATTCCGTATTTCTGCTGGCACCCTGCCCTCGGCAGCGTTGGCGCTTGCCGCCAGTGCGCGGTCAAGCAGTACACCGACGAGAACGACACCCGTGGTCGTATCGTCATGTCCTGCATGACCCCTGCCACCGATGGCACCTGGATCTCCATCGACGATGAAGAGTCCAAGGCATTTCGCGCCAGCGTTGTTGAATGGCTGATGACCAACCACCCTCACGACTGCCCGGTCTGTGAGGAAGGCGGTCACTGCCACCTGCAAGACATGACGGTAATGACCGGCCACAACGAGCGCCGTTACCGCTTCACCAAGCGTACCCACCAGAACCAGCAACTGGGCCCGTTCATTTCCCACGAGATGAACCGCTGCATCGCTTGCTACCGCTGCGTGCGCTTCTATAAAGACTACGCTGGCGGCACCGACCTCGGCGTATTCGGCGCCCACGACAACGTGTACTTCGGTCGCGTTGAAGACGGCGTGCTGGAAAGCGAGTTCTCCGGCAACCTGACCGAGGTCTGCCCGACCGGTGTGTTCACCGACAAGACTCACTCCGAGCGCTACAACCGTAAGTGGGACATGCAGTTCTCGCCGAGTATCTGCCATGGCTGCTCCAGCGGTTGCAACATCTCCCCGGGCGAGCGCTACGGTGAACTGCGTCGTATCGAAAACCGCTACAACGGTTCGGTGAACCAGTACTTCCTGTGCGACCGTGGCCGTTTCGGCTATGGCTACGTCAACCGCGAAGACCGCCCACGTCAGCCCCTGCTGGCCAATGGCGCCAAGCTGAGCCTCGACGAAGCCCTGGATAAAGCCGCCGACCTGCTGCGCGGTCGCAACATCGTCGGTATCGGTTCGCCCCGCGCCAGCCTCGAAAGCAACTACGCGTTGCGCGAACTGGTCGGTGCCGAGCACTTCTACTCCGGTATCGAAGCTGCCGAGCTGGAACGCATCCGTCTGGTCCTGCAGGTGCTCAAAGACAGCCCGCTGCCTGTGCCGAACATGCGCGACATCGAAGACCACGACGCCGTGTTCGTCCTCGGTGAAGACCTGACCCAGACTGCTGCTCGTATGGCCCTGTCCCTGCGTCAATCGGTCAAGGGCAAGGCCGAAGACATGGCTGACGCCATGCGCGTCCAGCCTTGGCTCGACGCTGCGGTGAAGAACATCGGCCAGCACGCGCTGAACCCGCTGTTCATTGCAAGCCTGGCTGAAACCAAGCTCGACGACATCGCCGAAGAGTGCGTTCACGCCGCTCCCGACGACCTGGCCCGCATCGGTTTCGCCGTGGCTCACGCCCTCGACGCCAGCGCTCCGGCCGTCGAAGGCCTGGACGCCGAAGCCCTCGAGCTGGCCAAGCGCATTGCCGACGCCCTGCTCGCGGCCAAGCGCCCACTGATCATCGCCGGCACTTCCCTGGGCTCCAAAGCCCTGATCGAAGCTGCCGCGAACATCGCCAAGGCCCTGAAGCTGCGCGAGAAGAACGGTTCCATCAGCCTGATCGTGCCTGAGGCCAACAGCCTCGGCCTGGCCATGCTCGGTGGCGAATCGGTCGATGCAGCCCTGCAAGCGGTGATCGACGGTAAAGCCGACGCCATCGTCGTGCTGGAAAACGATCTGTACACCCGCACTGACAAGGCCAAGGTCGACGCAGCCCTGAACGCCACCAAAGTGCTGATCGTGGCCGACCACCAGAAGACCGCTACCAGCGATCGCGCACACCTGGTCCTGCCAGCCGCCAGCTTCGCTGAAGGCGACGGTACCCTGGTTAGCCAGGAAGGTCGCGCCCAGCGCTTCTTCCAGGTGTTCGATCCGAAGTACATGGACGCGAGCATCCTGGTTCACGAAGGCTGGCGCTGGCTGCATGCCCTGCGTGCGACCCTGCTGAACCAGCCGATCGACTGGACCCAACTGGACCACGTCACCGCTGCCGTGGCTGCAAGCACGCCGCAATTGAACCGCATCGTCGATGCCGCTCCGTCCGCCGCGTTCCGCATCAAGGGCATGAAACTGGCCCGTGAACCGTTGCGTTACTCCGGTCGTACCGCCATGCGCGCCGACATCAGCGTGCACGAACCGCGTACCCCGCAGGACAAGGACACCGCGTTCGCCTTCTCGATGGAAGGTTACTCGGGCTCGGCCGAACCGCGCCAGCAAGTGCCATTCGCCTGGTCTCCGGGCTGGAACTCGCCGCAAGCCTGGAACAAGTTCCAGGACGAAGTCGGTGGTCACATCCGCGCTGGCGACCCGGGCACCCGCCTGATCGAAAGCACAGGTGATTCGCTGAACTGGTTCGCCAGTGTTCCGCGCGCGTTCAACCCGGCCCCGGGCACCTGGCAGGTCGTGCCGTTCTTCCACCTGTTCGGCAGCGAAGAGAACTCTTCGAAAGCCGCGCCGGTCCAGGAACGTATTCCGGCCGCCTACGTCGCCTTGGCCAAATCCGAAGCCGACCGCCTGGGTGTCAACGACGGCGCCATGCTGAGCTTGAACGTTTCCGGCCAGACCCTGCGTCTGCCGCTGCGCATCAACGAAGAGCTGGGCGCAGGCCTGGTGGCCTTGCCTGCGGGCATCGCCGGCATTCCGCCAGCGATCTTTGGTAAATCCGTTGACGGTCTGCAGGAGGCAGCTCAATGACCTTGTTCACTCCTGAAGTGATCGACGTGATCATCGCGGTCCTCAAGGCCGTGGTGATCCTGCTCGCCGTGGTGGTTTGCGGCGCCCTGCTCAGCTGGGTGGAGCGTCGCCTGCTCGCCCTCTGGCAGGACCGTTACGGTCCGAACCGCGTCGGCCCGTTCGGCGCGTTCCAGATCGCCGCCGACATGATCAAGATGTTCTTCAAGGAAGACTGGACGCCTCCATTCGCCGACAAGATGATCTTCACCCTGGCACCGGTCGTGGCCATGAGCGCCCTGCTGATTGCCTTCGCGATCATCCCGATCACCCCGACCTGGGGCGTGGCGGATATCAACATCGGCATCCTGTTCTTCTTCGCCATGGCCGGCCTGTCGGTCTACGCGGTGCTGTTCGCCGGCTGGTCGAGCAACAACAAGTTCGCCCTGCTGGGCAGCTTGCGGGCCTCGGCACAGACCGTGTCGTACGAAGTGTTCATGGGCCTGTCGCTGATGGGCATCGTGATCCAGGTCGGCTCGTTCAACATGCGCGACATCGTTGAATACCAAGCGCAGAACATGTGGTTCATCATTCCGCAGATCTTCGGCTTCCTGACCTTCTTCATCGCTGGCGTCGCCGTGACTCACCGTCACCCGTTCGACCAGCCGGAAGCGGAGCAGGAACTGGCCGACGGTTACCACATTGAATACGCCGGCATGAAATGGGGCATGTTCTTCGTCGGAGAGTACATCGGCATCGTGCTGATTTCGGCACTGCTGGTGACCTTGTTCTTCGGTGGCTGGCACGGTCCGTTCGGCATCCTGCCGCAGATCCCGTTCATCTGGTTCGCACTGAAAACCGCGTTCTTCATCATGATGTTCATCCTGCTGCGCGCCTCGATTCCGCGCCCACGGTATGACCAGGTGATGGATTTCAGCTGGAAGTTCTGCCTGCCGCTGACCCTCGTCAACATGCTGGTGACCGCTGCGATCGTGTTGCTCAACACGCCCGCCGTCGCGGCTCAGTGAGGATAGAGAATCATGAAGTACATATTTGACATCGTGCATGGCTTCTACACCCAGCTTCGCAGCCTGGTGATGATTTTCGGCCACGCCTTCCGCAAGCGCGACACGCTGCAGTACCCGGAAGAACCGGTCTACCTGCCGCCGCGCTACCGTGGCCGTATCGTCCTGACCCGCGACCCCGACGGCGAAGAGCGTTGTGTAGCCTGCAACCTGTGCGCCGTGGCGTGCCCGGTCGGTTGCATCTCGCTGCAGAAAGCTGAAACCGAAGACGGTCGCTGGTATCCGGACTTCTTCCGCATCAACTTCTCGCGCTGCATCTTTTGCGGCCTCTGCGAGGAAGCCTGCCCGACCACCGCGATCCAGCTCACGCCGGATTTCGAAATGGCCGAGTTCAAACGTCAGGACCTGGTTTACGAGAAAGAAGATCTGCTGATCTCCGGCCCCGGCAAAAACCCTGATTACAACTTCTATCGTGTTGCAGGTATGGCGATTGCCGGTAAGCCGAAGGGCTCCGCGCAGAATGAAGCCGAACCGATCAACGTGAAGAGCTTGCTGCCTTAAGGAAGAAAGATGGAATTCGCTTTCTATTTCGCATCGGGTATCGCTGTGGTGTCCACGCTTCGCGTGATCACCAACACCAACCCTGTGCACGCCCTGCTCTACCTGATCATTTCGCTGATTGCCGTGGCGATGACGTTTTTCGCCCTCGGCGCGCCGTTTGCCGGTGTCCTGGAAGTGATCGCCTACGCTGGCGCCATCATGGTGCTGTTCGTGTTCGTGGTGATGATGCTGAACCTTGGCCCGGCCTCGGTTCAGCAAGAGCGCGTCTGGCTCAAGCCCGGTATTTGGGCCGGCCCGGTCGCCCTGGCTGCGCTGCTGCTGGTGGAACTGCTGTATGTGCTGTTCTCCCACCAGACCGGTGAGGCCGTTGGCCACACCACCGTAGACGCCAAGGCCGTGGGCATCAGCCTGTTCGGTCCGTACCTGCTGGTGGTCGAACTCGCCTCGATGCTGCTGCTCGCCGCAGCCGTGACGGCGTTCCACTTGGGCCGCAACGAAGCCAAGGAGCAATGACGATGCCTGCTATCCCTATGGAGCATGGTCTGGCGGTCGCCGGCATCCTGTTCTGCCTCGGTCTGGTCGGCCTGATGGTCCGCCGCAACATTCTTTTCGTGCTGATGAGCCTGGAGGTCATGATGAATGCCTCCGCCTTGGCGTTCATCGTTGCCGGTAGCCGTTGGGCGCAGCCGGATGGACAGATCATGTTCATCCTGGTGATCAGCCTGGCAGCCGCCGAGGCCAGTATCGGCCTGGCGATTCTGTTGCAGCTGTACCGCCGCTTCCACACTCTCGATATCGACGCTGCCAGCGAGATGCGCGGATGAATCTTCTCTATCTGACTTTCGTATTCCCTCTCATTGGTTTCCTGCTGCTGTCGTTCTCCCGTGGACGCCTCTCGGAAAACCTCTCGGCGCTGATCGGCGTCGGTTCCGTCGGCTTGTCGGCCATCGTCACGGCTTACGTGATCTGGCAATTCAACGTCGCCCCACCGGAAGACGGCCACTACACCCAGGTGTTGTGGCAGTGGATGGCGGTGGAAGGCTTCACGCCGAACTTCGCGCTGTACCTCGATGGTCTGTCCCTGACCATGCTCGGTGTGGTGGTTGGCGTGGGTTTCCTGATCCACCTGTTCGCGTCCTGGTACATGCGCGGTGAAGCCGGTTACTCGCGCTTCTTCGCCTACACCAACCTGTTTATCGCCAGCATGCTGTTCCTGGTGTTGGGCGATAACCTGTTGTTCCTGTACTTCGGCTGGGAAGGCGTGGGCCTGTGCTCGTACCTGTTGATCGGTTTCTACTACAGCAACCGCAACAACGGTAACGCCGCGCTCAAGGCCTTCATCGTGACCCGTATCGGCGACGTGTTCATGGCTATCGGCCTGTTCATCCTGTTCGCCCAACTGGGTACGCTGAACGTCCAGGAACTGCTGGTGCTGGCACCGCAGAAATTCCAGGCCGGTGACTTCTGGATGGTCATGGCCACCCTGATGCTGCTGGGCGGCGCTGTCGGTAAATCCGCGCAACTGCCGCTGCAAACCTGGCTGGCGGACGCGATGGCCGGTCCTACCCCGGTTTCGGCACTGATCCACGCCGCAACCATGGTAACCGCGGGCGTCTACCTGATCGCCCGTACCCACGGCCTGTTCACCCTGGCGCCGGAAATCCTGCACCTGGTCGGCATCGTCGGCGGTGTGACCCTGGTGCTGGCAGGTTTTGCCGCCCTGGTTCAAACCGACATCAAGCGTATCCTCGCCTACTCGACCATGAGCCAGATCGGCTACATGTTCCTGGCCCTGGGCGTTGGCGCCTGGGACGGCGCGATCTTCCACCTGATGACCCACGCCTTCTTCAAGGCGCTGTTGTTCCTTGCCTCCGGTGCGGTGATCGTTGCCTGCCACCACGAGCAGGACATCTTCAAGATGGGCGGCCTGTGGAAGAAACTGCCTCTGGCCTACGCCAGCTTCATCGTTGGCGGTGCGGCCCTGGCGGCCCTGCCACTGGTGACCGCAGGTTTCTACTCCAAGGACGAAATCCTCTGGGAAGCGTTCGCCAGCGGCAACCAGGGTCTGCTCTACGCAGGTCTGGTCGGTGCGTTCATGACCTCGCTGTACACCTTCCGCCTGATCTTCATCGCGTTCCACGGTGAAGCGAAGACCGAAGCCCACGCCGGTCACGGCATCGCTCACTGGCTGCCGCTGTCGGTGCTGATCGTATTGTCCACCGCCATTGGCGCGATGATCGTTCCACCCCTGCACGGCGTACTGCCGCAAAGCGTCGGCCATGCCGGCGGCGAAGCCAAGCACAGCCTGGAAATCGCCTCGGGCGCCATCGCCCTGTCCGGTATCCTGCTGGCTGCGCTGCTGTTCCTCGGCAAGCGTCGCTTCGTCACCGCGATCGCCAACAGCGGCATCGGCCGTTTCCTCTCGGCCTGGTGGTTCGCTGCCTGGGGCTTCGACTGGATCTACGACAAACTGTTCGTCAAGCCATACCTGGCGATCAGCCACATCCTGCGCAAAGACCCACTGGACCAGACCATCGGCCTGATCCCGCGCATGGCCAAAGGCGGTCACACCGCCCTGAGCCGTACCGAGACGGGTCAACTGCGTTGGTATGCCGCCTCGATGGCTGCTGGTGCCGTGCTGGTAATCGGCGCCGTCGTGCTGGTAGCGGTCTGATATGAACCTTGCGAACTTGCGAAAGGAATTGAGCCCGTCATGATTCTGCCTTGGCTAATCCTGATCCCCTTCATCGGCGGCCTGCTGTGCTGGCTGGGTGAGCGCTTCGGCGCCACCCTCCCCCGCTGGATTGCGCTGATCACCATGTCCCTGTTGCTCGCCCTCGGCCTCTGGCTGTGGGCTAACGGCGACTATTCGTTTGCCCCGGCGCCTGGCGCCGATCCGACCTGGGCGCTTGAGTTCAAGCACGTCTGGATCCAGCGCTTCGGCATCAACGTGCACCTGGCCCTCGACGGCCTGTCGCTGTTGATGATCATGCTGACCGGCCTGCTGGGTGTCCTCTCGGTACTCTGCTCGTGGAAAGAGATCCAGCGTCACGTGGGCTTCTTCCACTTGAACCTGATGTGGATCCTGGGCGGTGTCGTCGGCGTGTTCCTGGCCCTCGACCTGTTCATGTTCTTCTTCTTCTGGGAAATGATGCTGGTGCCGATGTACTTCCTCATCGCGCTCTGGGGTCACAGTTCTTCGGACGGCAAGAAAACCCGGATCTACGCGGCGACCAAGTTCTTCATCTTCACTCAGGCTTCCGGCCTGATCATGCTGGTGGCGATCCTGGGCCTGGTACTGGTCAACTTCAACGACACCGGCGTGATTACGTTCAACTACGCCGACCTGTTGAAAACCAAGATGTCGACGACCACCGAGTACATCCTGATGCTCGGCTTCTTCATCGCCTTCGCGGTGAAGCTGCCAGTCGTACCGTTCCACTCCTGGTTGCCTGACGCTCACGCCCAGGCGCCGACCGCAGGTTCCGTGGACCTGGCCGGTATCTTGCTGAAGACTGCTGCCTACGGCTTGCTGCGTTTCGCCCTGCCGCTGTTCCCGAATGCCTCGGCCGAGTTCGCGCCGTTCGCCATGACCCTGGGTCTGATCGGGATCTTCTACGGCGCGTTCCTGGCGTTCGCGCAAACCGACATCAAGCGTCTGATTGCCTTCTCGTCCGTTTCCCACATGGGCTTCGTACTGATCGGCATCTATTCCGGCAGCCAACTGGCGCTGCAGGGCGCGGTGATGCAGATGCTCGCGCACGGCCTGTCGGCGGCGGCACTCTTTATCCTCAGTGGCCAGCTGTACGAGCGTACCCACACTCGCGACATGCGCGAAATGGGCGGCCTGTGGTCGAAGATCGCCTACCTGCCAGCCCTCAGCCTGTTCTTTGCAGCGGCGTCCCTGGGCCTGCCGGGTACCGGTAACTTCGTCGGTGAGTTCCTGATCCTGATCGGCACCTTCCCGATCGCGCCATGGGTCACCATCATCGCGACGTCCGGCCTGGTGTTCGGTTCGGTCTACTCGCTGATCATGATCCACCGTGCGTACTTCGGTCCGGCCAAGTCGGATGCGGTCCTGCATGGCATGGACGGTCGCGAAATGATCATGGTGGTCGGCCTGGCTGCGCTGCTGATCTACATCGGCGTCTACCCGCAACCGTTCCTCGATACCTCTGCCGCGACGATGCATGGCGTGCAGCAGTGGCTCGGCACCGCCTTCACTCAACTCGCTTCGGCCCGGTAAGAGCGCTATGGAATTCACGACTCAACACTTTATCGCGCTAGCGCCGTTGTTGATCACCAGCGCCACGATCATCGTGGTGATGCTGGCGATTGCCTGGCGCCGCAACCACTCCCAGACCTTCCTGCTGTCGGTGGCGGGTCTGAACCTGGCTTTGCTGTCGATCCTGCCAGCCCTGAAAGTCGCGCCCCTGGCCGTGACGCCATTGCTGCAGATCGACACCTTTGCCTGCCTGTACATGGCGCTGATCCTGGTCGCCACCCTCGCTTGCGTGACCCTCGCCCATGCCTACCTCGGCGATGGCGGTTCGGGTTACCCGGGCAACCGTGAAGAACTGTACCTGCTGATCCTGATGGCCGCCGCCGGTGGCCTGGTGCTGGTCAGCGCGCAGCACCTGGCTGGCTTGTTCATTGGCCTGGAACTGCTCTCGGTACCGGTCTACGGCCTGGTCGCCTATGCCTTCTTCAACAAGCGTTCGCTGGAAGCCGGCATCAAGTACATGGTGCTGTCGGCTGCCGGTTCCGCGTTCCTGTTGTTCGGCATGGCGTTGCTGTATGCCGACTCCGGCTCCCTGAGCTTCGTCGGTATCGGCCAGGCTCTGGCCGCCACCGGCCTGCCAAGCTCGCTGGCACAACTGGGCCTGGGCATGATGCTGATCGGCCTGGCGTTCAAACTGTCGCTGGTACCGTTCCACCTCTGGACCCCGGACGTCTACGAAGGTGCTCCGGCGCCGGTTGCAGCGTTCCTGGCCACGGCCTCCAAAGTCGCGGTGTTCGCGGTGATGGTGCGTCTGTTCCAGATCTCGCCAGCGGCGAGCAGCGGTGTACTGAGCGACGTGCTGACCATCATCGCCATCGCGTCGATCCTGTTCGGTAACCTGCTGGCGCTGACCCAGAGCAACCTCAAGCGTCTGCTGGGTTACTCGTCCATTGCTCACTTCGGTTACCTGCTGATCGCCCTGGTGGCGAGCAAGGGTCTGGCCGTGGAAGCCATCGGCGTGTACCTGGTCACCTACGTGATCACCAGCCTTGGCGCCTTCGGCGTGATCACCCTGATGTCCTCGCCGTACAACGGCCGTGACGCCGATGCCCTGTACGAATACCGCGGCCTGTTCTGGCGCCGTCCGTACCTGACTGCCGTACTGACCGTGATGATGCTGTCCCTGGCTGGTATCCCGCTGACCGCGGGCTTCATCGGCAAGTTCTACATCATCGCCACCGGTGTCCAGTCGCAACAATGGTGGCTGGTCGGCTCCCTGGTACTGGGCAGCGCCATCGGCGTGTTCTACTACCTGCGTGTCATGGTCACCCTGTACCTGATCGAACCAAACCTGCGTCGCCACGATGCGCAACTGCACTGGGAACAACGTGCAGGCGGCGTGATGCTGCTGGCCATCGCGGTACTGGCGTTCTTCCTCGGCCTGTATCCACAGCCGCTGTTGAACCTGGTACAGCAATCGGGTCTGGCGGGTTGATCGCTTAAGCGACACTCGGTAGTAAACAGAAACGGCACCTTCGGGTGCCGTTTTTGTTATTGAGTCGACATCAAAAGATCGCAGCCTTCGGCAGCTCCTACATTGGAACGAGGTACACCCTGTAGGAGCTGCCGAAGGCTGCGATCTTCTAACCTTCATACATTTGACCGTCCATTAGATATCGATTGCCAGAGACGGCCTCTTCGCGGGCAAGCCCGCTCCCACAGTTGATCTGCAGTGAACACATAACTTGAGTCCGACGCCGATCTAATGTGGGAGCGGGCTTGCTCGCGAAGAGGCCTTATCAGACACAAATGAAAACGGCACCTTCCGGTGCCGTTCGCATTTCACCTTCCAAACTTTTACTTACGCGCCGCCTCCCACGACTTCAGCAACTCTGCATAGCTCACAGTTTCACCCTGCGGCTTCTCATTCGCCAGTTTCGGTTTCGGGGCGCCCGGCTGGTCGAACCAGTACTGCGCGTCGCGCTCGGGGTTCATTTTCGGGGCGCAGGTGGCTTGTGCCTTCGAGCGTTCCAGCCGGGACATGATCGCGTCCTGATCCTTGGCCAGGCCGTCGAGTGCCTGTTGCGGGGTTTTTTCGCCGCTGGCGGCTTCGGCGATGTGGCTCCACCACAGTTGCGCCAGGCGTGGATAGTCCGGCACGTTGGTCCCGGTCGGGGTCCATTGCACGCGGGCCGGGCTGCGGTAGAACTCCACCAGGCCGCCGAGTTTCGGTGCCAGGTCGGTCATGGCCTGCGAGTTGATGTCCGATTCGCGGATCGGGGTCAGGCCGACGATGGTTTTCTTCAGCGACACGGTTTTAGAGGTCACGAACTGCGCATACAGCCAGGCTGCCAGTTTCTGCTTCTCAGGCGTGGACTTCATGAACGTCCAGGAACCCACGTCCTGATACCCCAGCTTCATGCCCTCCTCCCAATACGGTCCGCGTGGCGACGGTGCCATGCGCCATTTCGGCGTGCCATCGGCGTTCATCACTGCCAGGCCCGGCTTGGTCATATCGGCGGTGAAGGCGGTGTACCAGAAGATCTGCTGGGCGATGTTGCCCTGGGACGGCACCGGCCCGGACTCGGAGAAGGTCATGCCCGCCGCTTCCGGTGGTGCGTATTTCTTCATCCAGTCCACGTATTTGGTGGTGGCGAACACTGCCGCCGGGCCGTTGGTGTCGCCGCCACGGGTCACGCTGGAGCCGACCGGATGGCAATCCTCGACCCGGATACCCCATTCATCCACCGGTAAGCCGTTGGGAATGCCCTTGTCGCCACCACCGGCCATGGAGAACCAGGCGTCAGTGAAACGCCAGCCCAGGGACGGGTCTTTCTTGCCGTAGTCCATGTGCCCGTAGACACGCTTGCCGTCGATTTCCTTGACGTCTTCGCTGAAGAACTTGGCGATGTCTTCATAGGCCGACCAGTTCACCGGTACACCCAGCTCGTAGCCGTACTTTTCCTTGAACTTGGCCTTGAGGTCCGCACGTTCGAACCAATCGGCGCGGAACCAGTACAGGTTGGCGAACTGCTGGTCAGGCAATTGATAGATCTTGCCGTCCGGCGCGGTGGTGAAGGAGATGCCGATGAAGTCCTTGATGTCCAGGGTCGGCGAAGTGAAGTTCTTGCCCTCGTTGGCCATCAGGTCGGTGATCGATTCGGTCTTGCCGTATCGAAAGTGCGTACCGATCAGGTCCGAGTCGTTGACCCAGCCGTCATAGATGTTCTTGTCCGACTGCATCTGCGTCTGCAGCTTTTCCACCACATCGCCTTCCTGCAACAGGTCGTGGGTCAGCTTGATCCCGGTGATCTCGGTGAAGGCCTTGGCCAGCACCTTGGACTCGTATTCGTGGGTGGCGATGGTTTCCGAAACCACCTTGATACTCATCCCACGAAACGGCTCCGCCGCCTTGATGAACCACTTCAGCTCTTCGAGTTGCTGATCGGCCGTCAGGGTCGACGGCTTGAATTCACTGCCGATCCATTTCTTCGCGGCGTCTTCATAGGCATCGGCCCAGGCAGACGCGCTCAAACCGCTGAGTGCCAGCATGGCTGCCAATGAAATGCTATGTCGCAGCTTATTGTTTTTGTCGAACATAGAGACCTCCTTATTGAGTTTCGGAGCAACATTGCCGAGCGATTCGACTAGCCCCAACGCATCACCACCAACAGCCACACCAGGGACAACGCGAAGGCGACCCAGATGCTCCAGTCGGTCACGCCGATTACCAGCAAATGCAGGTAGGCGCTGCCGAGAAGACCGATGAACAACCGATCGCCACGGGTGGTGGCAATCGGCAAAAAACCTCGTCGCAATATGCTCGGCGAACGCAATTCCCAGGTCGTCATGCCTACGAGGATCAAGGCAATGACGCTGAAGAACGCCGCCGTGGGGACGGTCCAACTCATCCATTCCATCATCAGTTCCTCATACCCGGCCCAGGGCAAAGCCCTTGGCCACGTGGTTGCGAACAAACCAGATCACCAGCATGCCCGGCAGAATGGTCAACACCCCCGCCGCTGCCAGCACGCCCCAGTCGATGCCGGACGCCGAGACCGTGCGAGTCATCACCGCCGCGATGGGCTTGGCATTTACCGAGGTCAGGGTTCGCGCCAGCAGCAGTTCGACCCAGGAAAACATGAAGCAGAAAAACGCCGTGACGCCGATTCCGGAGCCGATCAGCGGGATGAAAATCTTCACGAAGAACTTGGGAAAACTGTAGCCATCGATGTAGGCGGTTTCGTCGATTTCCTTGGGAACGCCCGACATGAAGCCTTCGAGAATCCACACCGCGAGTGGCACGTTGAACAGACAGTGCGCCAGGGCCACGGCGATGTGGGTGTCGAACAGGCCGATCGATGAATACAGCTGGAAGAACGGCAACAGGAACACCGCCGGCGGTGCCATGCGATTGGTCAGAAGCCAGAAGAACAGGTGCTTGTCGCCCAGGAAACGGTAGCGCGAGAACGCATAGGCCGCCGGCAATGCCACAGTCAGGGAGATGATCGTGTTCAGGCTCACGTAGTACGCCGAGTTGATGTAACCGGTGTACCAGCTTGGATCGGTGAAGATCACCTTGTAGTTGGCCAGGGTGAAATCCTGTGGGAAAAGCGTCAGGCCGCCGAGAATTTCGCTGTTGCTCTTGAAGGACATGTTCAGCAGCCAGTAGATCGGCACCAGCAGGAACAGGATGTAGATCAGCAGTGGAACAAGCTTTCTCATGCTCATGATGGCCTCAGCGGTTGGCGTCAGAGTGAGTCATGGCGGTATAGAACAGCCAGGACACCAACAGGATGATCAGGAAGTACACCAGCGAGAACGCTGCGGCCGGCCCCAGGTCGAACTGTCCGATCGCCATCTGCGTCAGGGTCTGGCTGAGGAAGGTCGTGGCATTGCCTGGCCCGCCACCGGTCAGTACGAACGGCTCGGTGTAGATCATGAAACTGTCCATGAAGCGCAGCATCACGGCGATCAACAGCACACTCTTGAGCTTGGGCAACTGAATATGGCGGAACACGGCCCAGGCCGAGGCACGGTCGATCCGCGCCGCCTGGTAGTACACGTCCGGAATTGCCCGCAGCCCGGAGAAACACAACAGCGCCACCAATGAGGTCCAGTGCCAGACGTCCATCACCAGCACGGTGACCCAGGCGTCCATGGTGTTCGCCGCATAGTTGTAGTTGATACCCATGGCCTTGAGGCTCGCCCCCAGCAGGCCGATGTCGGCCCGACCGAAGATCTGCCAGATGGTGCCGACCACGTTCCACGGGATCAGCAAGGGAATCGCCAGGATGATCAGCACCACCGACGACCAGCGCCCCTTGGTCGGCATGGTCAGGGCAATCGCGATACCCAGCGGGATTTCGATCAGCAGCACGCACGCCGAGTAGATGAACTGGCGCAGCAGCGAGTCGTGCAGACGCGGGTCGAGCAGTACCTGCTTGTACCAGTCGGCACCGACGAAGTAGCGGCTGGATTGGTCGAAGATGTCCTGCACCGAGTAGTTGACCACGGTCATCATCGGGATCACCGCACTGAACGCCACCAGCAGGAACACCGGCAGCACCAGCCACCAGGCCTTGTTGTTCTGCACTTTGTTCATGGTTGCACCTCACCTACTGATTGCGGCTCCAGCAGGAAATCATCGGCATAGACCATCAGCCACTGCGCCGGAAAACTGATATACGCCGTGCCTTCGGGCACCGGTTTGTCTTCGGCCAGGCGCACTTTCAGCGGCACGCCATCGAGGTTCAAGGTCATGATCTTGTAGGTGCCGAGGTCTTCGACGTGTACGACTTGTGCACGCAGCGCGTCATCAAAAGGTTCGTCCCAGACATGAATGAACTCCGGGCGAATTCCAACCTTCAGGGTGTGCCATTCGGATTCGGCGATGCATTTCTGCATGGCCTCGGACAACGGAAGATGCGTCGAAGCGAAACCGACGCCCCCCGGTTGCGCCTCGACCTCGATCAAGTTCATCCCCGGGCTACCGATGAAATAGCCGACAAAGGTGTGGCTCGGCCGCTCGAACAATTCTCGCGGCGTGCCGAACTGCACGATCTGCCCGCCGTACATCACCGCGATCTTGTCGGCGAAGGTCGAGGCCTCCAACTGATCGTGGGTGACGTAGACCATGGTGATGTTGAACTGCTCGTGGATCTGCTTGAGCTTGCGCCGCAGCTTCCACTTCAGGTGCGGGTCGATCACCGTCAGCGGCTCGTCGAAGAGGATGGCCGAGACGTCATCGCGCACCAGCCCACGGCCCATGGAGACTTTCTGTTTTTCGTCAGCGGTGAGGTTGCTGGCTTTCTTGCTCAGCAGGCTTTGCAGGTCGAGAACCTCGGCGATTTCCCGCACCTTGGTGTGAATTTTCGCCTCGGCCATGCCCTGGTTGCGCAGCGGAAACGCCAGGTTGTCGAACACCGTCATGGTGTCGTACACCACCGGAAACTGGAACACCTGGGCAATGTTGCGCTTTTCCGGGGTCAGGTTGTTGACGGCTTTGCCATCGAACAACACATGCCCCTGGGACGGGCTGAGCAAGCCGGAAATGATGTTGAGCAAAGTCGACTTGCCGCAGCCCGACGGGCCGAGCAAGGCATAGGCGCCGCCCTGTTCCCAGACGTGGTCCATCTGGCGAATCGCGTAGTCCTCTGGGCCGCTCGGGGTACTGGTATAGCTGTGAGCGAGGTTCTGCAAACGGATTTCGGCCATCAGGCAACCCTCGCGACGCGCCGGCCGGGCGCCTGGACCAGCCGCCCCTGCGCATCGAACACAAACAGTTTATGGGTCGGTATGTAGATGCGGATCGGCGCATCGACGTCGTATTCGTGAACGCCAGGCAAGTGCAGCACCAGCAGGAAATGCTCGTTGCGCACGTGCAGGAAGGTTTCCGAGCCGCTGATTTCCGCCACTTCAACGGTCACCGCGAGTTCCAGGTCATCGTCGTTACTCGGCACCAGCGAGATATGACTGGGGCGCACGCCGAAGCGGAACTCGCCCTCGCCCACCGGGCGCAAGTCGACGTTCAACGGGAAGTGCACGAAATTGGCGAAGCTCACTTCGTTGCCGGCAATGCGACCCGGCATCAGGTTGATCGGCGGCTCGGAGAACAACTCGGCCGCCAGCACGGTCTGCGGTTGGTGGTAAACCTCGGACGACCGGCCGCTCTGAATCACCCGGCCCTCATGGAGAATGGTGGTGGTGCCGCCCAGGGCCAGGGCTTCGTTGGGCTCGGTGGTGGCATAGATGGCGATGGTATGGCGCGCCTTGAACAGCTCGCGCATTTCCTGGCGTAGCTCTTCGCGCAATTTGTAGTCGAGGTTGACCAGTGGCTCGTCGAACAGGATCAGTTCGGCATCCTTGACCAGCGCCCGTGCCATCGCGGTGCGCTGCTGCTGGCCACCGGACAGTTCCAGCGGAAAACGCTGCAGGAACTTCTCGATGCGCAGCATCTTCGCGGTTTCCAGCACCTTGCTCTGGATCAGCTCATTGGACACACCGGCCTGGCGCAACGGCGAGGCGATGTTCTCGAAGACGGTCATGGTCGGGTAATTGATGAACTGCTGATACACCATCGACACGTTGCGCAGGCGCACCGGGCGTTGGGTGACATCGACGCCGTTCATCAGGATGCGACCGGTGTCAGGCTTGTCCAGCCCGGCCATCAGGCGCATGAGACTGGTCTTGCCGGACAGCGTGCGCCCGAGCAAGACATTGAAGGATCCGGGTTCGAAACGCAGGCACGCATCGTCGATCCAGGTCTGGCCCTCGACGGTGCGGCTGACATGCTCCAGGGTTAATGACATGGCTCGGCCTTTTTATTTTTGGAGTCAAGCGACCTGAGCGGTATAGCGACATCTGTGCCAAAAAATACAAGTGGTTGATTTGGCTCTGAATCCTTAAAAGTGACTACCTGGTCACGTTCATTGCTGAACACAAATGAACAATCGGGACTGAACAACTGAACAGTTCAACGATTGACAATGAACATTAGTGAACAACAATCTACACACTGTTCACGCCCCCTGTAGGAGCTGCCGCAGGCTGCGATCTTTTGATTTTGCTGTTCAAAATCAAGATCAACAGATCGCAGCCTGCGGCAGCTCCTACAGGGGATAGCATGTGCCTATAACAACAATAAAAATGCTGATTCAGAGACTGACTGCCATGGTCACATCCGCCTCGCCGCTGACCCACGACGCCATCATCCAGGACTCCTGGAAACGTTGTCGCGCCTTCGGCCTCAACCATCAGAGCACCCCGGCCTTCGATCAACTGCCCGCCGAAGGCATCAAGCAATTGCTGGAGAGCCAGCATTCCCTGGTGCAGACCACCCATCAGGAAGTCCTGCCGTACTACGAAAACATCCTCAGTAACTCCAACTGCCTGATCATGCTCGCCGACAATCAGGGCCAGGTGCTGACATCCTGGGGCACCCAACGGTTTATCGAACCGAGCCTGACCCGTGGCTTCAGCGCTGGTGCCAGCTGGATGGAGCGCTGCAGCGGGACCAATGCGATCGGTACCGCGCTGGCTTGCGAACAGGCGGTGCACATCGAGCACGATGAGCACTTTCTCAAGGCCAACCGCTTCATGACCGGCTCCGCCGCGCCGATTTTCGATGCCGAGCGCAAGGTCATCGCCGTGCTGGATGTGTCCAGCGACAGCTACCTGCCGCCCTCCCATACCCTGGGCATGGTCAAGATGATGAGCCAGACCGTGGAAAACCGGCTGATTCTCAACCTGTTCCACGGCCAGCATTTTCAACTGACGTTTAACACCGGCCTGAACAATCTCGACAGCCAGTGGGCCGGGTTGCTGATCTTCGATGAGAGTGGCCAGGTGCTGTCCGCCAATCGTCGCGCCGACAACCTGCTGGGCGTGAGCTTGTCGCGGGTCAGTGTCGAGAGTCTGTTCAAGGTTTCCTTGCTGGAGCTGCTCAATCAACCCGAAGGCTTGCCCTTCTCGCTTCAGACTTGCGGGCGCAATCGATTCCAGTGCCTGTTGAAGCGGCCAAAGATGGCACCTGTTCAAGCGCGGGTGTTCACCGAACCCAGCGTCACGGCGCCCGCCGCCATCAGCCTCAACACCCTGCATTTTGGCGACAGCCGCGTGGAAAAAGCCGTGCGCCAGGCCGAGCGCCTGCTGGAAAAGGACATTCCGTTGTTGATTCATGGCGAAACCGGGGTCGGCAAGGAAGTGTTCGTCAAAGCCCTGCATCAGGCCAGCTCGCGCAACAAACAGGCGTTCATCGCCGTGAACTGTGCGGCCATTCCCGCCGAACTGGTGGAGTCTGAGCTGTTCGGCTATGAAAAAGGCGCGTTCACCGGCGCCAACCAGAAAGGCAGCATCGGCCTGATCCGCAAGGCCGACAAAGGCACGCTGTTCCTCGATGAAATCGGCGACATGCCGCTGCCAACCCAGGCGCGCTTGCTGCGTGTGCTGCAGGAGCGTTGTGTGCAACCGGTGGGCAGCAGCGAGTTGTTCCCGGTGGACATTCGCATCATTTCGGCGACCAACCGCTCGTTGCGCGAGCAGGTACAACTGGGGCGCTTTCGCGAGGACTTGTACTACCGCATTGGTGGCCTGACCCTGGAACTGCCGCCATTAAGGGAGCGCAGTGATAAAGAGGCGCTGTTCAAACGCTTGTGGGAACAGCATCGTGAACCCTCGCAATGGGCGGGATTGAGTCGCGAGGTGCTGGAACTGTTCAGCCGTCACCCCTGGCCGGGGAATTTAAGGCAAGTCAGCAGCGTGATGCAGGTGGCGCTGGCCATGGCCGAGGAACAACCGGTGCGGCCGGAGCATTTGCCGGATGATTTTTTTGTCGATCTGGAGATGGAGCCAGTGGAGACGCCAGAGCCGTTGGCGGTGGATCTTGATGATGCCGAGGATTTGAACCGGCAGTTGCAGGCAGTTGGGGGGAATATTTCGCATCTGGCACGGCGGTTGGGGGTTAGTCGCAATACCCTTTACAAGCGACTTCGCCAGGCGGAGTAATTCGCAATCCACCCTGGCAGTGCTCGGCTTGAGACCTTCGCGAGCAGGCTCGCTCCCACAGAGGATCTGCCTCGCACACAAAACTCAAACATCACAAAAATTGATCGTTCCCACGCGCCGCAAAGGAATGCCTCAACGGACGCTCTGCGTTCGGCTTTTGATTTGGGACGCGGAGCGTCCCGGGCTGCATTCCCACGCAGAGCGTGGGAACGATCATCCGGTGCAGCAATCAGTCAGCCAGACGCCAGGTCGTGCCGCCCTTGCCGTCTTCCAGCACCACGCCCATGGCAGTGAGCTGGTCGCGGATACGGTCGGATTCGGCCCAGTCCTTGCCGGCACGCGCCGCCAGGCGCGCAGCAATCAGCGCTTCGACTTCAGCTGCATCCACACGCCCTTCGGCGCCGGCTTGCAGGAAGTCATCGGTTTCAAGCTGCAACACGCCCAACACGCTGGCCAGTTCTTTCAAACGCGCAGCCAGGCCGGCCGCTGCGTTCAGATCGTTCTCGCGCAGGCGGTTGATCTCGCGCACCATCTCGAACAGCACCGCACAGGCTTCCGGCGTGCCGAAGTCGTCGTTCATCACCTGGGTGAAACGCTCGACGAAGGCTTCGCCACCGGCCGGCGCCACGCTCGGCAGGCCTTTCAACGCGTGGTAGAAACGCTCCAGGGCGCCCTTGGCGTCCTTGAGGTTGTCTTCCGAATAGTTGATGGCACTGCGGTAGTGGCTCGACACCAACAGGTAACGTACGACTTCCGGGTGGTACTTATCGAGCACGTCGCGAATGGTGAAGAAGTTGTTCAAGGACTTGGACATCTTCTCGCCATTGATGCGGATCATGCCGCAATGCATCCACGCGTTGGCGTAGGTCTTGCCGGTGGCCGCTTCGCTCTGGGCGATTTCGTTTTCGTGGTGCGGAAATTCCAGGTCGCTGCCGCCGCCATGAATGTCGAAGGTTTCGCCCAGGCAGCAGGTGGACATCACCGAGCACTCGATGTGCCAGCCCGGACGCCCGGCGCCCCACGGCGATTCCCAGCTCGGCTCGCCCGGCTTGGCGGCTTTCCACAGCACGAAGTCCAGCGGGTCCTGCTTGGACTCGTCGACTTCGATGCGTGCGCCGATGCGCAAGTCTTCGATTTTCTTGCGCGACAGCTTGCCGTAGCCCATGAACTTGCCGACGCGGTAGTACACGTCGCCATTGCCCGGGGCGTAGGCGTACCCCTTGTCGATCAGGGTCTGGATCATCGCGTGCATGCCCGGGATGTGATCCGTGGCACGAGGCTCCATGTCCGGCTTCTTGATGTTCAGGCGCGCTTCGTCTTCGTGCATCGCCGCGATCATGCGCTCGGTCAACGCTTCGAACGACTCCCCGTTCTCGTTGGCCCGATTGATGATCTTGTCGTCAATGTCGGTGATGTTGCGCACATAAGTCAGGTCGTAGCCGCTAAAACGCAACCAGCGGGTCACCAGGTCAAAGGCGACCATGCTACGGCCGTGGCCGAGGTGGCAGTAGTCGTACACGGTCATGCCGCACACGTACATGCGCACCTTGTTGCCATCAAGCGGCTTGAAGACTTCTTTGCTCTTGGTGAGCGTGTTGTAGATCGTAAGCACGTTATTTCCTTGAATCACTGGCCCCACGAATCACGCAGGGTCACGGTACGGTTGAACACCGGATGACCGGGTTTCGAGTCCTTGATATCCGCGACGAAGTAACCTTCGCGCTCGAACTGGAAACGGTCTTCCGGCTGTGCGTTGCCAAGCGAAGGCTCGGCACGACAACCGGTGAGTACCTGCAGCGAGTCAGGGTTGATGTTGTCCAGGAAACTGGCGCTGTCTTCGGCCTTCTCCGGGTTGGGAGAACGGAACAGGCGATCGTACAGGCGCACTTCGCACTCGACGCTGGCAGCGGCCGGCACCCAGTGCACAACGCCCTTGACCTTGCGGCCCTCAGGGTTCTTGCCCAGGGTGTCCGGATCGTACGAGCAACGCAGTTCGACGATGTTGCCATCGGCGTCCTTGATCGCTTCGTCGGCACGGATCACGTAGCTGCCGCGCAGGCGCACTTCGCCGTTCGGCTCCAGGCGCTTGTAGCCTTTTGGCGGCTCTTCCATGAAGTCTTCACGGTCGATGTAGAGCTCACGGGCGAATGGCAGGACGCGCACACCCATGTCTTCTTTAGGGTGGCATGCCAGTTCAAGGTTCTCGACCTGGCCTTCCGGGTAGTTGGTGATCACGACTTTCAGCGGACGCAGCACGCACATGGCACGCGGGGCACTGTGGTCGAGGTCGTCACGGATGCTGAATTCGAGCATGCCGAAATCGACCACGCCGTCGGAACGGTTGGTGCCGATCATTTCGCAGAAGTTGCGAATCGATTTTGGTGTGTAGCCTCGGCGACGGAAGCCCGACAGCGTGGACATGCGTGGATCGTCCCAACCGTTGACGTGCTTTTCATCGACCAGCTGCTTGAGCTTGCGCTTGCTGGTGATGGTGTAGTTCAGGTTCAGGCGGCTGAATTCGTACTGGCGCGGCTTGGCCGGCACCGGCAGGTTCTCCAGGAACCACTCGTACAGCGGACGATGGCTTTCGAATTCCAGGGTGCAGATCGAGTGGGTAATGCCTTCGATGGCGTCCGACTGACCGTGGGTGAAGTCGTAGTTGGGGTAGATGCACCACTTGTCGCCGGTCTGGTGGTGATGAGCGTGGCGGATGCGGTACATGATCGGGTCGCGCAGGTTCATGTTCGGCGAAGCCATGTCGATCTTGGCACGCAGCACGCGTGCGCCGTCCGGGAATTCACCGGCCTTCATGCGGGCGAACAGGTCCAGGTTCTCTTCGACGCTGCGGTCGCGGAACGGGCTGTTCTTGCCTGGCTCGGTCAGGGTGCCACGGTATTCCTTGGCCTGTTCAGGGGTCAGGTCGTCGACATAGGCATTGCCAGACTTGATCAGCTCCACCGCCCAGTCGTGCAACTGGTCGAAATATTGCGAGGCGTAGCGCACTTCGCCGGACCATTCGAAGCCCAGCCATTTGACGTCGCTTTCGATCGCGTCGATGTATTCCTGGTCTTCCTTGGCCGGGTTGGTGTCGTCGAAACGCAGGTGCGTGACGCCGCCGAACTCCTGGGCCAGGCCGAAGTTCACACAGATCGACTTGGCGTGGCCGATGTGCAGGTAGCCGTTGGGTTCAGGCGGGAAACGGGTGACGATTTGCGTGTGCTTGCCCGAGTCCAGGTCTGCCTGGATGATCGGCCGCAGGAAGTTGACCGGCACGGCAGGGCCGGTCTTGGCATTCGAGGTAGGGTCGACAGTGGGCTTGCTCATAGGATCCTTGAACGTACAAGTGCGTGGCCGTAATGAAGGCCGGACAAAACAAAGCCGCTATCATAGCCGATGCCGTCAAGTACCTGACAGAGCGCGCTCTGTAAACCGTCGCATTTAATAGGCTGTAAATGAAAAAACAGCCTCGAAATTCGTGCCTGTCACGCTAAACTGCGCACCTTGGCCAGCGCTGGCCAAACCGGTTGGGGGCCGTACTGCCCCGAAACCCACGAATTCCTTAAAGAGTAGCGATCATGACTCAAGTCAAACTGACCACCAACCACGGCGACATCGTCCTGGACCTGAACGCCGAGAAAGCCCCGATCACCGTGGCCAACTTCATCGAGTACGTTAAAGCCGGTCACTACGAAAACACGGTTTTCCACCGTGTCATCGGTAACTTCATGATCCAGGGCGGCGGTTTCGAGCCTGGCATGAAAGAAAAGAAAGACAAGCGCCCAAGCATCCAGAACGAAGCCGACAACGGTCTTTCCAACGACAAGTACACCGTCGCCATGGCCCGCACCATGGAGCCGCATTCGGCTTCCGCGCAGTTCTTCATCAACGTGGCTGACAACAGCTTCCTCAACCACAGCGGCAAGAACGTGCAGGGCTGGGGCTACGCGGTATTCGGTAAAGTGACCGCCGGCACCGACGTCGTCGACAAGATCAAAGGCGTGGCCACCACTTCCAAGGCCGGCCACCAGGACGTACCGGCAGACGACGTGATCATCGAGAAAGCCGAGATCATTGAGTGATACTGCTGATTTCAGACTTGCATCTGGAAGAGGAGCGCCCGGACATTACCCGGGCGTTTCTGGATTTACTCGCCGGGCGCGCCCGCTCGGCGAGTGCACTGTACATTCTGGGCGACTTTTTCGAGGCGTGGATTGGCGATGACGCCATGACCCCTTTCCAGCGTTCCATCTGCCAGGCCCTGCGCGAATTGAGCGACAGCGGCACGGCCATTTTCCTGATGCACGGCAATCGCGATTTCATGCTGGGCAAGGCGTTCTGCAAACAGGCCGGCTGCACCCTGCTCAAAGATCCGAGTGTCGTGCAGTTCAACGGCGAACCCGTGCTGTTGATGCACGGCGACAGCCTCTGCACCCGCGACGAAGGCTACATGAAGCTGCGGCGCTACCTGCGCAACCCAATCACCCTGTTCATCTTGCGGCATCTGCCGTTAAGCACCCGGCATAAGCTGGCACGCAAGCTGCGCAGTGAAAGCCGGGCGCAGACGCGCATGAAGGCCAATGACATTGTCGATGTCACGCCCGAAGAGATTCCACGGATCATGCAGCAATATGGCGTGAAAACCTTGATCCACGGGCATACCCATCGTCCGGCCATTCACAAGTTGCAGATCGGCGATCTGGCAGCCAGGCGTATCGTGCTGGGGGATTGGGATAAACAGGGTTGGGCGTTGCAGGTCGACGACAGCGGGTTTGCCCTGGCACCGTTTGATTTCCCCTCTTCTTGAGTTGATCGTTCCCACGCTCTGCGTGGGAATGCAGCCCGGGACGCTCCGCGTCCCTTCCAGAGCCGAACGCGGAGCGTCCGTTGAGGCATTCCCACGCAGAGCGTGGGAACGATCTGTCCGCTACATCAATGGCCGGATGCTTCAGGCCCAGCCTTCGCCGCAAACGGCGGTTTCGCCAGCCATACGATCAGGATCAACCCCATGAACGCCCACCCCAGTAACGTGAAGTAGTCCACGGTGGAGAGCATGTACGCCTGGCTGGTCAACACGTGGTCGAGCTGCGCGTACGCCGGGTTGCTCGCACCACCCAGTGCATGCAGGGCCTCGCGGGTTGCGGGCTCGTAGGTGCTGATGCTTTCGCTCATGTAGGCATGGTGCTGGTCCGCACGGCGAATCCAGATCCAGGTGGTCAACGACGCGGCGAAGCTGCCGCCCAGGGTCCGCAGGAACGTCGCCAGCCCCGCGCCGTCGGCGATCTGGCTCGGCGGCAGGTCCGACATCAGGATGCTCAGGGTCGGCATGAAGAACAACGCCACGCCAATGCCCATGAACAACTGCACCAGGGCGATGTGCTGGAAGTCCACTTCGCTGGTAAAGCCGGCACGCATGAAACAGCTCAAGCCAATCGCCAGGAATGCCAGGCCCGCCAACAAGCGCAGGTCGAACTTGTGCGCGTATTTGCCGACAAACGGCGACATCAGGACCGGCAGGATGCCAATTGGCGCCACCGCCAGGCCGGCCCAGGTTGCCGTATAACCCATCTGGGTTTGCAACCATTGCGGCAGGATCAGGTTGATCCCGAAGAAACCGGCGTACCCCAACACCAGCACCAGGGTGCCGATGCGGAAGTTGCGGTGGGCGAACAGGCGCAGGTTGACCACCGGGTGTTGGTCGGTCATTTCCCAGATCACGAACACCGCCAGCGCAATCACCGAAATGGCCGCACCGATGAGAATGAAGCTCGATTCGAACCAGTCCAGGTCATTGCCCTTGTCGAGGATCACCTGCAACGCCCCGACGCCGATGACCAGGGTGATCAAACCGACGTAATCCATCGGCTGATGGCTGGTCACCACCGGCCGCGCCTTGAGCTGCGAACGCACGACCATGACCGCGAAGATCCCGATCGGCACGTTGATGAAGAAGATCCACGGCCAACTGTAACTGTCGGTGATCCAGCCGCCGAGGATAGGCCCTGCAATCGGCGCGACCACCGTGACCATCGCCAGCAGCGCCAGGGCCATGCCGCGCCTGGCGGGCGGATAAACGGCGATCAGCAGCGTCTGGGTCATCGGGTACAACGGTCCCGCCACCAGGCCTTGCAGCACCCGAAAGCCGATCAGCTCCGGCATCGATGTGGAAATACCGCAGAGAAATGAGGCCAGCACAAACAGGACGGTCGCCCACAGGAACAGCTTTACCTCACCGAACCGCCGGCTCAGCCAGCCGGTCAGCGGCAACGCGATGGCGTTGCTCACCGCGAAAGACGTGATGACCCAGGTGCCCTGCTCCGAACTCACCCCCAGGTTGCCGGAAATGGTCGGCAGCGCCACGTTGGCGATCGTGGTGTCGAGCACCTGCATGAAGGTCGCCAGCGACAGGCCGATGGTGCTCAGCACCAGGCTGGGGGGCGTGAATGACGCGTTATTGCTCATCGCGAATCCTTTGATACTCGGCTGACGCCGCTAACCCTGTGGGAGCGAGCCTGCTCGCGAAGCGGTATCCCATCCAACACTAATGTTGACTGACCGGACGCTATCCTCGGAACGCCGCCCGGAGCAGACTCGCTCCCACAGGGGTTGGTGTGATGGCAGATTGGCGAGTCAGCGACGCGCGGTCTTGCTCACCGCGGCGCTGTTGTCGTGGATCAATTGCGTGATCATGGCATCGGCCTCGGTCAACTGGCGGTCATAGATGGCGGTGCTGAACGAAGCCTTTTGCGGCGGCTGCTGCGCCAGCACCGGGCCGCTCTGGTCACGCAGGTTCACATCGACCACGGTCGACAGGCCAACGCGCAGGGGATGCTCGGCCAGCTCCTGGGCGTTGATATGAATCCGCACCGGCACCCGTTGCACGATCTTGATCCAGTTGCCAGTGGCGTTCTGCGCCGGCAGCAAGGCAAACGCGCTGCCCGTGCCAGCGCCAAGGCTGTCGATGTTGCCGCTGTATTTCACGCTGCTGCCGTAGAGATCAGTTTCGATCTCCACCGGCTGGCCGATACGCATGTCACGCAGCTGGGTTTCCTTGAAGTTGGCGTCGATCCACAATTGATCCAGCGGGATCACCGCCATCAGCGCCTCCCCCGGCTGCACGCGCTGCCCCAGTTGCACGCTGCGCTTGGCCACGTAGCCGGTGACCGGCGCGATCAGGGTGCTTCGGGCGTTGTTGAGGTAGGCCTGACGCAATTGCGCAGCGGCGGCCATCACGTCCGGGTGCGATGAAACCACCGTGTCATCGACCAGTGCGGCGGTGGTCTTGAGCTTTTGTTGGGCGGTGGCCAAGGCGTTTTGCGCCGAGGTCAGGTCATCACGGGCGTGGGACAGTTCCTCTTGGGAAATCGCCCCGCCGACGGCGAGATTTTTCCGCCGGTTAAAGTTGTCCTGGGCTTTTTGCACCTCAGCTTGCTGGGCGTTGACCTGGGCTTTCATGCCGTCGACGTCGCTGTACAGACCGCGAACCTGACGAACAGTCCGGGCCAGATTGGCCTGGGCGCTTTGCAGACCGACTTCGGCGTCGTTCGGGTCGAAGTTCACCAACACCTGGCCTTCGTGGACCAGGTCGCCATCGTCGGCGCCGATACTGACGACGGTACCGGTAACCAGCGGGGTGATTTCCACCACGTTGCCATTCACATAGGCATCGTCGGTGCTTTCGCTCCAGCGCCCGTAAAATTCGTGATAGGCCCAGACGCCTGCGCTGCCCAGCGCGACCACCACCGCCAGGGCCAGCAGCATGAACTTGCGCTTGCCCGAATCGGAATTGGCCGGGTTGTTTTCAGTGGTTGGCGTTGTATTGGCAGTGGCCATGACAAATTCCTTGAATTATTGGGTCAGCGTGGCTGGCGCGGTATTGGCCGAGGCCATGGCCTCTGGCTGGAAACCGCCGCCCAGCGCCTGTATCAGCTGGATCGACAGGTCGATCTGCTCGGCATTCAGGTTGGCCAATTGGCGCTGGGCCTGGAGCAACTGCTGCTCAATACTGAGCACGTCCAGATAGTTACCGATGCCGGAACCGTAGCGCTGGACCACGGTGTTGTAAGAGTCCTGGGCGATGTCGGTGGCGTGTTGCTGGGCCGCGATCTGGCGACCGATGTCACGCAACTGATTGATGCTGTCGCTGACGTCGCCCAGCGCCCTGACCAGGATTTTGTTGTACTGCGCCACCGCCAGGTCGTAGTCGGCGTCGCGGGAATCGAGGTCGGCGCGCAGTCGACCACCGTCGAAAATCGGTACGGAAATCGTCGGTGCGACATTGAAGAAGCGGCTGGCCGAACCAAACATCGCATCGCCCAGCAATGATTCGGCACCGGCCGCGGCGCTGAGGTTCAAGTTTGGATAGAACTGGGTTTTGCCAGCATCGATATTCTTGCTCGCCGCCTCGACCCGCCAGCGCGCAGCCACCAGGTCCGGACGACGTCCGAGCAGTTCGGCTGGCAGCACCGACGGCAGGGCCACGGCACCCGGCTTGAGAATGTTCGGTCGAGCGACTTCGTTGCCGCGATCCGGGCCTTTGCCAAGCAGCACGGCCAGCGCGATCCTGGCGCTTTGCAGGCGCTTCTCGGCATCGATCAAATTGGCTTCGGAGGTGGCTTCCAGGCTTTCGGTCTGCTGGAACTGATACTGGCTGTCGATCCCCGAACTCAGGCGGCGCTGGCTCAGATCAAGCATTTGCCGGGTACGCTTGAGGTCTTCGGCGGACAGGTCATGGACGATGTGCGCCTGCCCCAGGTCGCTGTAGGCGCGGGCCACGTCAGCGGACAAGGTCAACTGCGCGGCTTGCTGGTCGACCTCGGCGGCACGGGCCTGCCCCAGCGCCGCTTCCCAGGCATCACGCTGACCGCCCCAGAGGTCAAAGTTGTAATTGAAGATGGCGCTGATGTTGCGCACCGTGGAGTAATTGCCACCCTGCCCCAGCGGGTCCTGGTCCCGGGCCAGACGCGAACGGCTGACGCCGGCGCTGGCATCCAGTGTCGGCATCCGCGTGGCGTCGGCGGCATAGGCCGCGGCGCTGGCCTGATGGGCGCGGGCGTCGGCGATCTGCATGTCGGGGCTGTCGCGCAGGGCCTCGCGGATCAGACCGTCGAGCTGCGGATCGCCGAGACTTTTCCACCAGTCGCTTTTCGGCCAGGCCGCCGGCGACAGCGTCACGCCGCTGAGGGATTGCCCCGCCTTGAGGTTTTTTGCATCAAGGCTGACACCTTCGGTGGTCAGGCCACTGTAACTGGCGCAACCGGCCAGGCCCATGGCCAACAGAAGCAGGCTGACGCCAGTGCGCAAGGTTTTCACGTTCATTGGTCACCTAACCGCTGCAGGGTGATCGAGTCACCGGCCGCTACCAGGATTTTCTTGAGAATGGATTCCAGGGTTTTCAGTTCTTCCGGCGTGATGGCTCCGGCCAGTTCATTCATGGCTTCGGTGCCGATGCCCGGCAGAAGATCGGCGAGTTTCTGGCCCTCGTCGGTCAGCACTAGCTGAATCTGCCGACGGTCTGCCTCGGAGCGCTGGCGGGCGAGGAAACCTTTCTGTTCCAGACGATCGAGCATGCGCGTCATCGAACCGCTGTCCAGGGACAGGTACCGGCACAGCTCACCCGGCGAATCGACGCCGAACTGGGCCATGATGATCAGCACCTTGAACTGCGCCGCGGTGATGCCGTGGGGTTCCATGTGCGTATCGATGATCCGGTCCTTGAGCAGCGCAGCGCGCCCGAGCAGGAGGCCGAGGTGGCAATTATGGAAATCGTCTGGCGTGAAATGCTTCATCTGAATACCGATTAGCTGCCTAGGCAGTGAATGTATGTCGAAATATTACTGCCTAGGCAGCCAATGTCAACGTAATAGTTAGGTTGCTTAGCAATTAGTTGACCAATGGCGTTGGTTATGAGCGACCGTTTATCGACGTCATCGCCCGCAAAACCGACGACACAACTGGAAGCAAAACTACCCAACTGGTTAAACTATGCCGCCGCGGCTCAAGGAGCCTGACTGAAGATCACGGGGACATCACAGTGGCCGCTCGACCACCCAAGCATTCGCGACTCACTCTGCGCTGGCCAGCGTTGCGCCGCCTCTTCGGCAAGATATCGGCCGGGCCTGACCGTCACTGCGCGAATGCGCGGGTAATTCACGACTACTTTCACCACAAGGCCTGTTCTCAGGGCTACACCCTCAGCCATAGCCAGCAACGGGTCATCGACTGCATGGCGCAGCACGCATCAAAACTGTTGGGTACGCCAGGCAAGACACTGCCCGGGCTTTA
Organism: Pseudomonas sp. EB271-G4-1; assembly: GCF_058791355.1. Taxonomy (NCBI): domain Bacteria; kingdom Pseudomonadati; phylum Pseudomonadota; class Gammaproteobacteria; order Pseudomonadales; family Pseudomonadaceae; genus Pseudomonas; species Pseudomonas sp. EB271-G4-1. The sequence continues at coordinate 1,671 of NZ_JBYTEO010000023.1, read as the reverse complement.
CCTGCACGGCGCCGTCGGCCGCGGCAAAAGCTGGCTGCTCGACGGGTTCTTCCAGGCGATCCCCCTTGCCCAGAAGCAGCGCCTGCACTTCCACGGTTTTTTTGCCCGTCTGCACGAGGGCATGTTCAGCCATCGCAACGAACCGGATGCGCTGGCGACCACGCTGGATGAGTTACTGAGCGATTGTCGGGTGCTGTGTTTCGACGAGTTTCACGTCCACGACATCGGCGATGCGATGCTCATCACGCGACTGTTCAAGGCGCTGTTCCACAGGGGGATCCTGCTGCTGCTCACCTCCAATTACCCGCCTGAAGGCCTGCTGCCCAACCCGCTTTACCATGCGCGCTTCAAGCCCGTGATCGACCTGATAAATGCGCGCATGCACGTCATGGAAGTCGGCGGGCCCCACGACTATCGCAGCCAGGCCAGAACCCATGCGCACCAGCTGTTCACCCAGGGCCGATACGTCTGGCCCGCCACACTGGCGCAACGCCAGACATCGAACCTGCCGGCGCCGAACGGACCGGCCATTGCCCTGGCCGTCGGCACTCGCCATCTATCGGCCCGCTTCTGCAAAGGACGCGCCGTCGGTTTTACTTTCAGCGACCTGTGCGACCACCCCACAGCGGTCATGGATTACCTGGAGCTGTGTCGCCGCTTCGATCACTGGATCATCGACGAACTGCCCGACCTCGCCGACTGCTCGATTGCCGCGCAGCAGCGATTCATCAACCTGGTCGACGTCTTGTATGACCAGGACAAGCACCTGACATTGCTGGGCCAGCGCTCACTGCGCGAAAGCCTGGGCGGTGACGCTATAGACCTGGCGCGCACGCGTAGTCGGTTGGGGCAATTGGTGGAGGTAAGGGAGGGGGTTTGAGTTGGGGCAACTTGCTGCGGGGTTGAAGAAAAAGATCGCAGCCTGCGGTAGCTCCACAGGGGAATGCGTTCACCTGAAATCAGGTCGGCCGCCTCGCTTTCGCGTTTGATCTTGATCTGGCTTTTGATTTTCTTGCCCCCCATCGGAGCCTCTACCAACTTTGGTCCATGCCGGGTCGAAGCTTGTGGGAGATTGTTTTCTGAGTACATATCCGTTGCTGCGGTAACGCCCACTTATGGTTTCGCTCTTACAGCGACTTCCTTTTTCAAACGCCAAAAAGGAAGCAAAAGGCTTTGCCCCACCACTCGGTGCCTCGCCTAGGCTCGGCATGCCCTCACTCCGGCATTGCTCCGTGGGTCGCCGCGATGGGCCATCCATGGCCCAGCGTGGCTAAACCGGCGTCCTGCCGGTTTCCCCACTACGCAATGCCTGCGTTCGGCCATCGCGGTTAACGGGGCGCCCCAGATCAAAAACCAAAGCGAGGCGGCCTGACAGCCGACCTGATCTTTGCAGATACCCCCAATTGATCGTTCCCACGCTCTGCGTGGGAATGCATCCTGTGACGCTCCGCGTCACCATTGCGCATGGCTCACGTCATGCGTCGTCTGCGGAACGCCGAGCGTCCCTGGCGGCATTCCCACGCAGAGCGTGGGAACGATCACAGCACGGTCAGACCTGCAATCAGATCGGCTTTAAGGCCGCCTCGCTTTGCGTTTGATCTTGATCTGGCTTTTGATTTTCTTGCCCCCTCGAGAGGCCGAGTGGAGGTTCTGCGCAGTGGGTAAACCGGC
>NZ_JBYTEO010000022.1:0-106804 GCF_058791355.1 Pseudomonas sp. EB271-G4-1 | reverse complement strand
CTCTCCGGCATTGCTCCGTGGGTCGCCGCGATGGGCCATCCATGGCCCAGCGCGGCTAAACCGGCGTCCTGCCGGTTCACCCACTGCGCAATGCCTGCGTTCGGCCATCGTGGTTAACGGGGCGCGCGCGATCAAAAGCCAAAGCGAGGCGGCCTTAAAGCCGACCTGACTTTGACGGGTGCACCTGGATCCCCTGTGGGGAGCCAGCCTGCTGGCGATGGAGGTCAACGATAACGCGCCCTGTCTGGATGAACGCGCTGTCTGGACGTATTTCACCAGCGGGCTGGCTCCCGCAATGGCATGGCGGACAAACCTATAATCAGGTCGGCGAACAGACCGCCATCGCTGCGATGCGATTCCCGCTGCGTTCGGACGATTTTTTGGCATCACGGCATAACGCGCTGAACTGCACGCTCCCCTATCAGTCGCATGCATAAGCAACCCGGATTCAGAGGAGTGAAAGTGAGCAGTGACTCTAATCGGCTGGCAGCAGGATCAGTGCCGTTGAACAGCCCCGAGGCTATCCATCGACTGCGCGTGTTGACCGTCAACACCCACAAAGGCTTTACCGCCCTCAATCGGCGTTTCATCCTCCCGGAATTACGTGAAGCGGTACGCAGTACCTCAGCGGACCTGGTGTTCCTGCAAGAAGTCGTCGGTGAACACGAGCGCCATTCTTCGCGCTACAACGATTGGCCACAAACCTCGCAGTACGAGTTCCTGGCCGACAGCATGTGGAGCGACTTCGCCTACGGGCGAAATGCGGTTTACCCCGACGGTCACCATGGCAACGCACTGCTGTCCAAATACCCGATCCGTGAATACCGCAACCTTGACGTCTCCATTACCGGCCCAGAGCGCCGGGGGCTGTTGCACTGCGTGCTGGATGTACCGGGCCATGCCGAGGTCCATGCTATCTGCGTGCACCTGAGCCTGCTGGAGAGTCATCGACAGTTGCAGTTGCAGTTGCTCTGCCAGTTGCTCGAATCCTTGCCCGATGACGCCCCCGTCATCATTGCCGGCGACTTCAACGACTGGCAGTTGCAGGGCAACGCCGCTCTCTCGCGCCGCGACTACTTGCACGAAGCGTTCGAACGCCACCATGGCCGGCCGGCAAAAACCTACCCGGCACGCTTCCCGCTGCTGCGCCTGGATCGGATCTACCTGCGCAACGCCAGTAGCCACGATCCGAAAATCCTCGGCCACAAGCCCTGGACACACCTGTCGGATCATTTGCCATTGGCGGTTGAAGTGCACCTGTAACACGTAAAACTGATCTCTAACTGTCATTTATGACAGTAGATACATCCAAAAACACTTGCTACGGTGCTCTCGTCCGTTCGAATGACTCGGATGGACATGCCCCGTAGCCGTCGTTGCCTGAAGGGTCTTATGCCTTCCTGATGATGTCTCGCGACTCGCGCTGCAGATACACCCCCTACCTTGCCGTTCCTGCAAGGCATCGGGTGTCGAATCTTGAGCGGAGACGCGCATGGACCTTTGTAAAGCACTGCCCAGCTACCGTTACAGCGCCTGTGCCATTTCGATCTGGCTGTGCATGGGCTGGTCCCTGCCCGGCCAGGCGGCTTGTACCTTGGTCCCTTCCACTGGCAACGACAACTTCGTGTGCGACAGCGGCAACAACGGGCCGCTGACTGATTTGACGGGAAACAACAACCTGGCCTTCCCCGCCAATGGCACCGGCACGATCACAGGCAATGTGACGTTCGGCGCCGGCAACGATACCCTGGACATGAAGTCCGGCGTCATTAGCGGGATCGTCCAACTGGGGGACGGCAGCGATACTTTCAGCATTGACGCCGGCCAGATCACCGGGGCGGTGAACCAGGGCAATGGCGTCGACACCGCCCTCATACGTGGCGGGACTATCCAGTCGCTGGCCCAGGGCGACAGTCGCGACTTTTTCCAGATGAGCGCAGGCACGATCATTGGCGCCTTCGAAGACGGTGACACCGCCAAAATGACAGGTGGCAGCATCGGCCGGGTCGATATGAAGCTCGATGACAATCTGTTCGACCTGTCTGGTGGCGAGATCCTCGGCAATCTGGTCACCGGGTTTGGGACTGACACCATCATCGTTTCCGGTGGCAGGATTGGCGGCAACATCAGTGTCAGCGGTGGCAATGACAGCATTACGGTGACTGGAGGCGAAATCGTCGGGGAGATCCGGGCCAGCGCGGGCAGTGACAGCTTGACCTGGGATGGCGGCGGCATCATCCGTTCGGCGATCCTGATGGGAGATGGCGATGACCGGGCAACCCTGCGCAATCTCAGTGCCAGCCGCTTGGCCCAGACTCCGACCCTGGATGGGGGCAACGGCAGCGATCTGCTGACTTTCGATAACACCACCACCAGCGGCGTCGCTCGCTACATCAATTGGGAGACCGTCAACCTGAACAATAAGTCTCAACTGGACTTCGACGGCAACTTTGTCCTGGGTGACAGCACCAGCGGTAGCGGTGTATTCAACATTGACAGCAGCAGTGTCGTGACCTCGGCCAGGGGTAGCCTCACCCCCTTCTCCGCAGGCCAGCGGGCGACGCTGAACAACGCCGGGATCATCGACCTTGGCAGTGGCAACAGTCGCACCAGCGACACCCTGACAGTACAGGGCAACTATGCGGGCAACGGCGGCCAACTATGGCTGCAAAGCGTACTGGGCGATGACAGCTCCCCCAGTGACAAACTGGTGGTCAACGACGGTACCTTGGCTGGCTCCACATCCATTACCGTCAGCAACCTTGGCGGCACGGGCGCCGCCACCTTGCAAAACGGTATTCAAATTGTCCAGGCCCAAGGCACGGCCATCAGCGACAGTGGCGCCTTTAGGCTCAAAGCCCCGTTGTCGGTCGGCGCGTTTGATTATCGACTATTCAAGGGGGGCGTCACTGCCGGCAGCGCAAACAGCTGGTACCTGCGTTCGTCCGTTGTTGCGCCGCCGCTGGTTGCAGCGGCAGTGCCCAATCCCGATCCAACCGTGCCGCCCGTCCTGGTGCCTCTGGTGCCGTTACCGGTGGCGGCTGTCGGCACACCACCCTTGCCGACGCCCGTTGCCGGTGCGGCGCCCATTCTCCTGTACCGCCAGGAAGTCCCGGTCTGGTCAGCGTTGCCTCCGGCGGCCGCGCAGTTGGCCCTGACGGCACTCGGCACCTTCCATGATCGACAGGGTGATCAACGCCTGCTGAAAGAAACCGGCGCCTTTGGCGCGGGCTGGGGCCGGGTCTATGGCAAAAACATCGAGCAGACCTGGGCCGGCACCGTCACGCCACGACTCGACGGCTCGCTGAACGGATTTCAGGTGGGCAACGACCTGTTCGGCTCGCAAACTTCCGGTGGGCAAACCCAGCGCACCGGCTTCTTCGTCGGCCATAGCCGATTGAAGGGTGACGTCGACGGTTTCAACCAGGGTTTCCAGGACAAACGTGCCGGCAAGGTCGAATTGCAAGGCGATAGCCTCGGGCTCTACTGGACCCTGACCGACCCCAAGGGTTGGTATCTCGATACGGTGGCGATGTACACCTGGCTCAACGGCGACAGTCACTCCGAGCGCGGCCTGAAAATCGATAATGACGGCCACGCCATGACCCTCTCCGTCGAGGCCGGCTACCCTGTTGCCGTGGCGGACAACTGGGTGGTCGAACCCCAGCTGCAAGCCATCAATCAAACGGTTGACCTGAAGCGTCAGGACGACGGCATTTCAAAGGTGTCGTTCGATTCCGACACCGCCTGGACCGGTCGTCTCGGCGCCCGGCTCAAGGGGCGCTACGACGTCGCCGGCCTGCCGCTGGAACCCTACCTGCGCGTGAACCTGTGGCACACCATGTCGGGAACCGACACGGTGACTTTCGACGACAGCACCGAAATCAACACCCGCCAACGCTCCTCATCGGCGGATCTGGGTTTGGGTGCCATCCTGACACTAGCGCAAGCTGTCAGCGTTTACGCCAATGCAGATTACAGCAGCAATATCGACAGCAATCCTTTGCGGGGAATGAGCGGTAACCTGGGAATCAGGATGAGCTGGTAAGACTGAGCAAAGGCTCTAGCTCGAGAGTTTTTTGACGTTTCAACCAATAAACAAGCACTTAAGCATGCGTCGTAAATCAGTCACTTATATGATCTAAAATACCTCTACCACTTATCGGCCATTTTCTTGACGCAATGCCAGGGGTCCTCTTGACTTCACGTTACTACCCCGGAACCACCACCAGGATCAATCCGATGACTACCCGTAAAAACGGGCGGGAGTCGGCTTGCCCTAATTCTTTCGGTCGCCCCTCACTCGGGGTAGGAGAGACGCCACAGCGAGATACCGCATGCGATTGCAAGGTAGACCTCCATGAAAACTTCATTCACCCCTCAAGAGATCCGGATTAGTGTTTGCACCGTCTCCAGTACACTGCTGTTATGTTCTTCCATGGAAGTGCAGGCTTCCCCCACAGAGGAAGAAACCACGCCCTGGTACCGCCAGGACGTCCCGTCGCTTACCTTGTCTGCACCAACAACGTCCTATCCCGGCCGCTTCAGCCCGATTGCCGATACGCGAAGCTCGAGCCTGACCGTCGAAGCGGCTGCACCCGGAGCCTGGGATCAACTGTATGGCCAGGCTTCACGCCAGGCGCAAACCGACGCCATGGCCCAGGGGTTTTCCATTGCCGGCTCCGGCGAACTGAAAAGCCCGGCGATCCTGACCTTGCAAAGCAACAGTGGCCATACCCAACGGGTCGGCCTGATCGGCGGCACCGCCGAGTTCCACGGCACCGGCAACGGCTTGCTGACCAATCGCGCACAATCGGACCCGCACACCGACACCCTCAACCTGCAGGGACAGAGCCTCGGCGCCTACTGGAGCCTGACCGGCCCACAAGGCTGGCACGTCGATCTGTCGGCCAGTGGTGGTCGGGTCAACGGTTTCAGTCGCAATGAACAAGGCGCGAGGCAAGCCACCGAAGGCAGCGCAGTGACCCTCTCGGTCGAAGGCGGATTCCCGATTGGCATCAGTGAGAACTGGGTGGTGGAACCCCAAGCGCAATTGATCAACCAGCGAATCACCCTGGACACGCCCTATGCGGGTTCAGGGAATGCATCCTCCAGCGACCTCTCCTCCTGGAGCGGCCGGGTCGGTGCCAAGTTGAAAGGTAGCTACGACATCAACGGCCTGCCCGTCGAACCCTATGTTCGAACCAACTTGTGGCACACGGTGTACACCGGCAATACCGTAACCCTCGACCAGGTCGACAAGATCAGCAGCAGCCGAAACTCCTCGACGGTCGAACTGGGCTTGGGCCTGGTGGCCAGAATGACGCCGACCGTGAGCCTGTACGTCAGCGCCGACTACAGCAGCGATGTGGATGACAATGACTTGAATGGCTTGATCGGCAGCCTGGGCGTGCGGATGCGTTGGTGAGCAGCTGCGCGCACTGGTGATAGCCAATTTGCTGGTGAAGGCAACGATGCGGTGTGTGCGACACACCGCAATGCCGGCTACCCCATGACGCCTGAACCGGAGGTTCGCCAGCCCCAATAGTTCGTCACCTGTTATTTCTGACAGTAGCGCCTCAAACAACCTGTTGGTACCGTGGGAAAACACTGTGCCTTGTAATGCGCAGTCGTAAAAACCATGCCGACCGGTTGCATTGCCCGATGACTTCGCGCAGGAAACCTGCAGTTCCTGATCCGTATCGCTCTTGACGTTGCCATGGCCTGCCCCGCAGGAGCGGGAGCAGCACGTCTTGCGAGGATGGATCATGAGCAATCCGTTTTCAGCCTTCAGGCTCCCGGGCACTATTGCCCTGTCGATTTTTACCCTGTTTTTCTGGCCCCTGGCCTCCCATGCTGACTGCACGCTCGTGCCCACCAACGCCGATGACAGCTTCACCTGCAGCAGCGGAAGCAGCCCAGGGCTCACCGACACAAGCGGCAATAACAGCCTGGTTTTCCCCGAGAGCGGAAACGGCAACATCAATGGCCCTGTTATTTTCGGCCCTGGCCATGATCTGCTGACAATGAACTCCGGTGCCATCCTCGGCCCGGTGGACATGGGCGATGGCGCAAACATCTTTCAACTCTTCAATGGGACCATTGGTGGCACGGTCCGCCAGGGCGACGGTGCCGACATCGCACAGGTCAGCGCCGGTACGGCAGCTCTTATCGACCAGGGGGCCGGCAACGACCGATTGGCGATCAGCGGTGGCACCCTCATATCCGTGAACCAGGGGCCAGGCGATGACACCTTCACCATGAGCACCGGCGTCATCACCGGACTTTTAGAAAACGGCGAGCATGCACTCATGAGTGGAGGACAGATTGGCGCGGTCGCGATGAATCAGGACGCCAACACCTTTGAAATGCTTGGCGGTCGGATCCTCGGTGATCTGGATGCCGGCACCGACAACAACAACGTCATCATCAAGGGCGGCACCGTCGGCGGTAATATCATGGTCAGTGGCGGTGCAAACTTCAGCACGGTCAGCGGCGGCGAGATCCATGGCCAGGTCCGTGCCGGCAGCGGCAACGACCTGTTCACCTGGGACACCCATGGGCACATTCACTCGGCTGTGCTGTTGAATGGCGGCGACGATCAATCACTACTGCTCAATCACACGGAAACCAGCCTGGCATCGACTCCCAGTATCGATGGTGGCCTGGGCAGCGACACCCTGACGTTCGACAACAGCCAATCGGCGAGCCCCACACGCTATCCCCACTGGGAAACCGTGAACATGGACAATGGTTCGCGGTTTAACCTGGACGGCAATTTCGTCCTCGGTGACAGCGTATCAGGCACCGGCACGCTCAACATTCATGGCAGCAGTGTGTTGCTGGTCGAACAGGGCAGCATCACTCCTTATGACTCTGGCCAGCTCGCCACTTTAAACAACAAAGGGCTGATCGACATGACCAGTGGCAACGCCCGTGCAGACAATCGACTTACCGTCGAGGGCAACTACATTGGCGACAAGGGCGAACTGCGGCTGCACAGCGTGTTGGCGGGTGATAACGCCGCCAGCGACAAACTGGTTGTGGAGCGAGGCACTTTGCAAGGTTCCACCGCACTGCACATCACCAACCTCACCGGCCCCGGAGACTTGACCCGGGAAAACGGCATCCTGGTGGTGGAAGCACTCAAGGGCGCCACAGGCAGTGACCGGGCATTCACTTACCCCGGGCCCATCTCCGCAGGTGCCTTTGAGTATTACCTGTACAAGGGAGGGGTCATCCCGGGCACTGCGCAGAACTGGTACTTGCGCTCCGCCGTGGTAGCACCTCCTCTGCCCGAACCGGAACACCCACCTGTGCCCTTGCCGGGGCCGGAACATCCACCGGTGCCCCTGCCCGAGCCCGAAAACCCGCCTGTGCCCCTGCCGGGGCCGGAAGATCCACACGTGCCTCTGCCCGAGCCGGAAAATCCGCCTGTACCATTGCCAGAGCCGGAACATCCACCCGTGCCCCTGCCAGGTATTATCGATAGCCCCGAAGACGAGCTTCCGCCGACTCGACCGGAGTTACCGGAAATCGAACCAGGCAAGCCGCCGATCCCGACCTATCGCCCTGAAGTCCCGGTGTATTCGGCGCTGTTACCTGCCATCAATCAGATGCTGCTCAATGCACTCGGTACTTTCCATGAACGCCAAGGCGACCAAAGCCAACAGCATCAGGCCGGCGCCTTCCCGGCAGGCTGGGGCCGGATGTATGCCAGTGACAGTCGCCAAGGTTTTGCCGGCACGGTCAGCCCACGTCTGGACGGCTCGATATCGGGTTACCAGGTCGGCAGTGATTTGTATGGATGGACCCGCGACCATGGACAGACGCAAAAGTTGGGTATCTTCGTCGGTCACAGCCAATCGCAAGGCGATATCGATGGATTCAATCGCGCAATCGAACATCGGGACGCCGGTACAAGCACACTGCGTGGCGATAGCGTGGGCCTGTACTGGACGCTCATCGACCCCTACGGCTGGTACGTCGACACTGTACTGATGTGGACGGGTGTGGATATCAACAGCGAATCCAACCGCGGGATCAAGCTCAACACCCATGGGCATGCCGTTACGTTCTCGCTTGAGGCCGGTTACCCGCTAAAGGTTTCCGGCGACTGGGTCCTGGAGCCGCAGGTACAACTTATCCACCAGCAACGCGCCCTGGATAGCCAGAACGACGGCATCTCCGATGTCACCTTCGATGCCGATAATAGCCTGACAGCCCGTTTCGGTGCCCGACTGCGCGGCACTTATCAGGTTGCCCATATGCCCCTGCAGCCCTACGTGCGCACCCATGTCTGGCATACCTTGTCCGGCACCGACCGGGTGACATTCAATGACACCACAGCGATCGACACCCAGCAGAAATCCACGACACTGAACCTGAGCATGGGCATGACGCTGCAAGTGTCGGACGCCTTGAGCCTGTATGGCGAAGCAGGCTACGACACCCAGCTTGACAGTAATGAGTTGAATGGTCGCAAGGCGACAATCGGGCTGAGGCTGGATTTTTGATGGGCGACATCCAGGCTGGCCCGCCTCCAGAGTGGATTGATGTCGTGATCAATACCCTGTAGAGGCGAGCCCGCTCTGGAGAGCGATTCGGAGATAGCGCAGGCTGCCTGACTTACCCCGCCGGCCGCAACATCAACACCGCCAGCGGCGGCAGGTTCAGCGCCAGCGACAGGGCCTGGCCATGGCTCGGCGTTTGCTCGGCGGTCACCCCGCCACTGTTGCCATAGTTGGACCCGGCATAGATCGACGAATCGCTGTTGAACATCTCGCTCCACTGCCCGGCAAACGGCACGCCCACCCGATAACCCTCGCGTGGCACCGGCGTGAAGTTGGCAACCACCAGGATCGGCTGGCCGTCCTTGCTCCAGCGCATCCAGGCGTAGACACTGTTGATCGCGTCGTCGCCGATCAGCCACTGGAAGCCTTGGGGCACGTCGTCCTGCTCATGCAGCGCCGGCTCCTCGCGATACAGCCGATTGAGGTCACTCACCAGCTTCTGCACGCCTTTGTGCTCGGAGTACTGCAACAGGTACCAATCGAGCTGCTGGTCGTGGTTCCACTCGCGCCATTGGCCGAACTCGCAACCCATGAACAACAGTTTCTTGCCCGGGTGGGTCCACATGAAACTCAGGTAGGCTCGCAGGTTGGCGAATTTCTGCCAGCGGTCGCCGGGCATCTTGTCGATCAGCGAGTGCTTGCCGTGCACCACTTCATCGTGGGAAATCGGCAGGATGAATCGCTCGGACCAGGCGTACACCAGGCCGAAACTGAGTTCGTTGTGGTGATGGGCGCGGTACACCGGGTCTTGCTGAATGTAGTGCAGCGAATCGTGCATCCAGCCCATGTTCCACTTATAGGCGAAACCCAGGCCACCCTGCTGTGTGCTCTGGCTGACGCCGGGCCAGGCCGTGGACTCTTCGGCGATCACCAGCGCCCCGGGAGCTTCCACTGCCACGACGTCATTGAGGTGACGCAGGAAGTCGATGGCCTCCAGGTTCTCGCGACCGCCATGGCGGTTGGGCACCCACTCGCCGGCCTTGCGCGAGTAATCGCGGTACAGCATCGACGCCACTGCATCGACCCGCAGGCCATCGACGTGGAAATGCTTGAGCCAGTGCAGTGCCGACGCCAGCATGTAGCCGTGCACTTCGGTGCGGCCCAGGTTGTAGATCAGGGTGTCCCAGTCCTGGTGAAAGCCTTCCTGAGGATTACCGTATTCATACAGCGCGGTGCCGTCAAACTGGGCCAGGCCATGGGTGTCGGTGGGGAAATGCGCCGGCACCCAGTCGAGGATCACGCCGATTCCCGCCACGTGACAATCGTTGACGAAGGCAGCGAATTCGTCGCCCGTTCCGTAGCGGGCGCTGGTGGCAAACTGCGAAAGCAACTGATAGCCCCAGGAGCCGCCGAACGGGTGTTCCATGATCGGCATTAGCTCAATGTGGGTAAAACCGAGCTCCTTGACATACGGAATCAGCCGCTCGGCCAGTTCCGGCCAGGTGTATTGACGGGCCACTTCACCCAGGTCGTCCAGCTCGCACTGCCAGGAACCGGCGTGCAATTCGTAGATCGACAACGGCGCCGTCGGGCGCTGGCGCTCGCCACGCGACAGCATCCAGTCCTGATCCTGCCAGTCGATCCGTAAAGGTGGGGCGACTTTCGAGGCGGTGTCCGGTGGCAGGCTGGTGGCCAGCGCCATGGGGTCTGCCTTGAGCGGCAGGATTCCGTCCTTGCCGAGGATTTCGTATTTGTAGGCCTCCCCCGCTTGCAGGCGTGGAATGAACAGTTCCCAGACACCGGTGGGATGGCGCAGGCGCATGGGGTGGCGACGACCGTCCCAGACGTTGAAATCACCTACCACCGACACCCGCCTGGCGTTCGGTGCCCACACGGCGAACCGCACGCCATCGACACCGTCCACGGTCTTCAACTGGGCGCCCAGGGCGCTGCTCAAGTCGCGGTGATTGCCTTCGGCAAACAGGTACAAATCCATGTCACCCAGCAATGGACCAAAACTGTAGGGATCTTCGGATATTTGTTCGCCACCGGCCCAGCGGGTTCGCAACAGATACGGCTGTGCCCGCGGGAAATGCCCGACGAACAGCCCTGGGGTCTGGGTCGCTTCCAGGTTGCCCAGCTCCTCCCCGGATTCCTTGCCCACCACCTGCACGCTCAAGGCGCCCGGTAGATAAGCGCGGATGAATTGTCCGCCGGCACCATCGCCGTGGGGGCCGAGAATGGCAAAGGGATCGCGATGCTCGGCACGCACCAGCGCATCGATATCCCGCGCCCTGGGTAGCAGCGCTTCACTGTGATGATGACCCTGTTCCTTGTTCGAGAAACTCATGACTACTCTCCACCAAGATCGGAAAAGGGTTTAAGCCCACTCAATAATCCATATAAACCGTGCAACGGCACGGGCAGCCAGCCGGGGCGGTTTTCCGCCTCGTAGGCCACTTCATACGCCGCCTTCTCCAGGCCGAACAATGCCAAGGCGGCATCTTCGCCATCCGGATCTTGCCACGCATGGCCAAGCGTAGCTGCCGCCAGCCGATAAGCGTGGATAAATGCCTGCCTTGCCTCACTCAAATAGCGATCGCCGACCCGCCGGCGAGCGTCCTGGGCATGGGCTGTGTTATCAACGTTATGCACGTTGATGGTCATGGCCGCCGCATAATCGAAAGAGCGCAGTACACCACTGACATCCTTGTACGGGCTGTGCTTGCCCCGACGCTCCGGCAAAGGCCGCGCCGGTTCGCCTTCGAAGTCGATCAGGTACGCGTCACCCTTGATCACCAGCACCTGGCCGAGGTGCAAATCACCGTGTACACGGATCCGCAGTCCACCCGCGGTCTTTTTGGCCAACTCCTGGACATGGCTGAGAATGGCCTTTTTATGCTCCAGTAAACGGCTGACCAGGGTTTTATCCGCCGGGTTCAGTTCATGTTGATGCTGCTTGAGCAATTTCAATGCATGCTCGATTTGTGCCACGACATCCTTGCCCGTCGCGGACGCATCCTTTTGCGTAGTGATCTGCGGATCAAAGTCAGGATTTTCGCTTGATGCCGCCAACACTTGGTGCATTTCACCCAGGCGCTGGCCGAGCATGGCGGCGAAATCCTTCAACTCGCCAAGCGCGTTGTAATGCTGTTCCTGCTCGGACATGGCGTCCGCGAGTTCGTCGCGCAACGCCCGCTCAAGATTGTTCTGGGTCCACTCCCAGGCATCGCCCTGATTACTCAAGTAGCCCTGGGCGATCATCAGCAGGTTATCGTCGCCTGCCGCATCCCGGCGCACCACCGCCCCTAGCAACGGCGAGATATTGCCGAAGCCGGCAGCGGTCAGATAGGCGCTCATTTCCAGTTCCGGGTGCACGCCCGACGCAACCTTGCGGATCAGTTTCAACACCAGGCTGTTGCCGACCACCACCGAACTGTTGGATTGCTCGGCGGACAGGTAACGCACATCCGACTCTGCCGTCAGGCCCAGTTTGGCGAGCTCGGCGGTGGGTTCGAAACGGATTTCACCGCCATCGGAAGGCAACACCGTGCTGTTCTGCATGCCCTGCAATACCGCGCGAATAAAGTTTTCCAGGCTGAAGGCATCAGTGATCAAGCCAACCTGCGGGCCACGGCGCACCCGTGACAAGGCCAGTTGCTGAGGCAATGCCGTGCCGACCTGGTCTTCGGCAATGAAGCCGAATGGCAGTTGGTAGCGACTGGTCTGGCCGCCACCGGTGACTTCGATTTCACTCAACAACACGGGGTGCTGCGCATCGCCAAATCGCACACCGTAGGCCAGATTGACCTTCTCGATGGCCGCGTCCTTGCCGGCGAACCAGCGGCGGTTCTGCAGCCAGTTCGGCAGGATGCCCTGCTCCAGCGTGGTGCGTGAAGGCGCTTCGAGCAACTCTTCCATGCGCTTTTTCAGCACCAGCGTGGTGAAGTCCGGTAGGCTTTGCGCCGGTTCCACATGCCAGCTCGGCATCTGGTTCTCCGCGGCGAGGCCGAACCAGTAGAACCCATAGGGCGCCAGGGTCAGGAGGAAGCTCAATTGGCCGATGGGTGGAAACGCATTACCGCCAAGCATCTCCACAGGCACCATGCCGACGTATGCCGACAGGTCCAGCTCCACGGCCTGGGCGCTGCGCGAAACGTTGGCCACGCACAGGATGATTTCATGCTTGCCGTCAGGCCCGGTGTATTCGCGGGTATAGGCCAGCACCCGGCGATTGGTCGGCGAGAGCATTTTCAAGGTGCCGCGCCCGAACGCCTTGGACTGCTTGCGCACCGTTAACATGCGCCGGGTCCAGTTCAACAGCGAATGCGGGTCGCCGGCCTGGGTTTCGACATTGACCGACAGGTAGCCATATTGCGGGTCCATGATCGGCGGCAGCACCAGGCTGGCCGGGTCGGCGCGGGAAAACCCGCCGTTGCGGTCGATCGACCACTGCATCGGCGTGCGCACACCGTCGCGATCGCCGAGGTAGATGTTGTCGCCCATGCCGATCTCGTCACCGTAGTACAAGGTCGGCGTGCCGGGCATCGACAGCAACAGGCTGTTGAGCAACTCCACGCGCCGGCGATCACGCTCCATCAACGGCGCCAGGCGCCGGCGAATCCCCAGGTTGATCCGCGCCCGTCGATCGGCCGCGTAGTAATTCCACAGGTAGTCACGCTCCTTGTCGGTGACCATCTCCAACGTGAGCTCATCGTGGTTGCGCAGGAAAATCGCCCATTGGCAATTGGCCGGGATCTCCGGGGTCTGGCGCAAGATGTCGGTGATCGGAAAACGGTCTTCCTGGGCCAGCGCCATGTACATGCGCGGCATCAACGGGAAGTGAAACGCCATGTGGCATTCGTCGCCGTTCAGGCCCTTTTTATCGGTGTCGCCGAAATACAGCTGCGTGTCCTCCGGCCATTGGTTGGCCTCGGCCAGCAGCATGCGGTCGGGGTAATTGGCGTCGATTTCGGCACGGATCTTTTTGAGAACGTCGTGGGTTTCCGGCAGGTTCTCGTTGTTGGTGCCGTCGCGCTCGATCAGGTATGGGATCGCGTCGAGGCGCAACCCGTCGATGCCCATGTCCAGCCAGTAGCGCATGACCGACAGCACCGCTTTCATCACCTGCGGGTTATCGAAATTCAGATCGGGCTGGTGTGAATAGAAGCGGTGCCAAAAGTATTGGCCGGCCACCGGGTCCCAGGTCCAGTTGGATTTTTCAGTGTCGAGAAAGATGATGCGGGTGCCGTCGTACTTTTGATCGTCATCGGACCACACGTAGAAATCCCGCGCGGCCGAACCTTTCTTGGCCTTGCGTGCGCGCTGGAACCAGGCGTGCTGGTCCGAGGTGTGGTTGATGACCAGTTCGGTGATCACCCGCAGACCACGTTTATGCGCCTCGGCGATGAAGCGCTTGGCGTCGGCCATGGTGCCGTAGTCGCTGTGCACGCCACGATACTCGGCGATGTCATAACCATCGTCGCGACGCGGCGAAGGATAGAACGGCAACAGCCAGATAGTATTGACGCCCAGGTCGGCAATGTAGTCGAGCTTGGCGATCAGGCCCGGAAAATCGCCGATCCCGTCGTTATTGGAGTCGAAATAGGATTTGACGTGAACTTGATAGATGACCGCGTCCTTGTACCAGAGCGGGTCCTTGATAAAGGTGGCTGCCTTGGGTTTCTTCGCCATTTGAAACTCCTGTTGAATACGAAAGAACGCCCTGACGCGGATCGTTCCCACGCTCTGCGTGGGAACGATCTTGGGCTAGGGGGTAATTCGCCAGATCCCGAACGGCTGATACGCCGGATCGATGCGCATGAACTGGTACTTGCCGTGCCAGGTCCAGCGATGGCCGTTCATCAAGTCTTCGCCCTGGGTGCTGGCATCGTCCGGCAAACCCATCTCCCACAGCGGCAACTCGAAATTCGCCTCCTGCACGTTGTGCGGATCGAGGTTGACCGCCACCAGGATGAAATTGCTGCCATCGGCGCTACGCTTGCCGAAGTAGAGGATGTTGTCGTTCCAGGCGTTGTAGACCTTCAGTCCCAGGTGCGTGTGCAGCGCCGGGTTTTGCCGGCGGATACGATTGAGCTGGGCGATCTCGGCAATGATGTTGCCGGGGGCGTTGAAGTCCCTGGGTCGGATCTCGTACTTCTCGGAGTCGAGGTATTCCTCCTTGCCTGGAATCGCCGCCGACTCACACAATTCAAAGCCGGAGTACATGCCCCACAACCCCGAACCCATGGTTGCCAGGGCGGCGCGAATCAGAAAACCGGGACGGCCGGAATCATGCAGGAACGCCGGGTTGATGTCCGGCGTATTGACGAAGAAATTCGGCCGGTAGCACTCGCGCCATGGCGACTCGTTGAGTTCGGTGAAATAGGTGGCCAGCTCCTGCTTGGTGTTGCGCCAGGTGAAGTAGGTGTAGCTCTGCGAATAACCGACCTTGCCCAGCCGCGCCATCATCGCCGGAGTGGTAAACGCTTCGGCGAGGAAGATCACGTCAGGGTACAGCGCCCGCACATCGGCGATCAGCCATTGCCAGAACGGCAACGGTTTGGTGTGCGGATTGTCCACGCGAAACAACTTCACGCCCTCCAGCACCCAACCCACGACGATATCGCGCAACTCGATCCAGAGGCTGGGAATCGCCTCGACGGCATAAAAGTCGACATTGACGATGTCCTGGTATTTTTTCGGCGGGTTCTCCGCGTACTTGATCGTGCCGTCCGGCCGCCAATTGAACCAGCCCGGATGTTGCTGCAGCCATGGGTGGTCCTGGGAACATTGAATGGCAAAATCGAGGGCAATTTCCAGACCATGTTCAGCCGCGGCTGCCACCAGGCGGCGGAAGTCTTCGCGGGTGCCCAACTGCGAATGAATCGCCTCGTGCCCGCCCTCTTCACTGCCGATGGCATAGGGGCTGCCGGGATCGTCGGGACCGGCGGTCAGGGAGTTGTTCGGGCCTTTGCGATAACTGCGACCGATGGGGTGGATCGGCGGGAAGTACAACACGTCGAAGCCCATGTCCTGGATCATCGCCAGCCGCGAATGCACGTCATTGAAAGTACCGTGGCGCGCGGGATCGTCGGTGATCGAGCGCGGGAACAGTTCATACCAGCTGGCGAACTGCGCCAGCTCACGTTCCACATCGACCGGGTACTCCGGGCTCAGGCTCAGGTAGGCACGATGATTGGCCTGGGCCATCAAATCGGCGCTACGAGGGTGCAGAAACAGTGCAACCTGCTCGGTTTCGAGCAGCCCCGACAGTTCGTGATGCAAGGCTGCCAATTGCTCACTCAATTGACCTTCGGTGCGTTCGGCGGCTTGCTGAACGTGAAGGCGACCTTCTTGCAGTTCCAAGCTGACAGGCACGCCCGCAGTGTGCTTTTTCTCCAGTTCATAGCAAAAGCTGGCGAACTGATCGATCCAGGCCTCGATACAGAAAACATGACGCCCCTGCGCATGCACGCGAAACTGCCCCTGCCAGCCATTATTACCCAGCTCGGTCATGACCTCGCTATGCCAGGCCTCATCGCCATCGGCCTGCCAGCGAATCCGCACGGCCAGTTTGTCGTGACCGTCGGCAAAAACCTTGCTGGTCACCACCACATCCTGGCCTTCCACGGCCTTGACAGCGAACTGCCCGCCATCCAGGGTCGGCATGGTGTTTTCGATTACGATTCGCGGCAATAACAACGCCTGCGACAGTGGAATGTGCGGGTTGTAGCTCAACTCACCAGGTTTTTCAGCCGTCATCGAGCATCTCTCCTTACGCCCCAAGGACGCTCATGTCTGCGATTGTCATCCACATCGGTCAGTCCCTCACCGAATGAACTCACTTAGGTTCCGAGCGACGGGCGTCGGGAAAAGTTCATCGGCAATTGGCTGGAATCAAATCCTTTACACAGTGGTCAACCAACTTAAGCACGACTCACGCCATGTGCCACTGGAGGTATGAACAATGAACAATCCATTCCCGGCAGAAACACCCGATCCGAACATCGACAACCCGGTGATACCACCCAGCGATCCGCAGCCTGTGCCTGAGCAGGACCCTCCGGGGAGCAATCCGCCACCCAGGGAAGAGCCGCCTACGACAATGCCACCGGTGATTGTGACCCCTGAATGAAGACAGTTGATCGGTCCCCCTGCCGCGCTGGGGGACCGATCGAAGGAATAGTCCGAATGACGTTTCCGGCGAACGTGTAGTACCGGTCCTGAATTGGATTTTTTTGCCCAGGCGGCGCTTTACGGGAATTTGCCCAGGGCTTTACATAGCAACTACTTCACCCCCCTTGAGTACGGCCAGCCATGAACACCTTTTTCGACGGCAGCAGATTCACCGAAAGAGCAAGCGCACGGCAAAACACGCTTATTCGTGAACCCATCGTCGACGGCTGGCCTCACTTTGAAAATCTTCAATTACGAGTTTCTCTGCTTCCATATCGAACGCAGTCTTCAAGAGGACACTAGAAGCTCGATACTCAAGGAACTGGAGAATCAGCTAACCCATCGTGACTTCGACTATAGCCAGCATGAACTTCAAGACTGTAGGAGCGAGCATGCTCGCGAAGATCGTGAACGATAATGCTGGTAGCCAGGCACCCCGAGGCGGTCTTGAGTTTTTCGCGAGCGTGCTCGCTCCTACAGTTGGTCTTTGTCTTTATCCAGCATCTTCACGATTATGGGCATCACGCCAAGAATCACCAACGCCAGCAACGTGCTCAACACCGCCGTGGCTTCCTTTCCCAATCCCGCAGACACCCCGATCGCGGCAGTCATCCACAAACCGGCGGCGGTGGTCAGGCCTTTAACGTGGCCTTCGTCGCCTTCCTGGTTTTTCAGGATGGTGCCGGCACCGAGGAAGCCGATCCCGGCGATCACCCCCTGGACGACCCGGCTCATGGCATCCGCCTGGGAGCCGGACATTTGTGGCACCAGTACGAACAACGCCGCGCCCAGCGCCACCAGCATGTGGGTGCGCACCCCCGCGGCCTTGCCCTTGTGCTCGCGCTCGAAACCGAGAATGCCGCCCAGTACCGCGGCCATCAACAGGCGCACGGTGATGCGGGTCAATTGCGAGGCATCGCCGATGTCGGCGAACTCGGCTTGCAGGGTTACCCAGACTTCGTGCCACCAGGCATTCATGGCGAATTCCCTTGTAGAGAGCTTTGCAAATGGGTCATGGAGGATGGACCGCGCCGACCATTAATCAGTTGCACAGAACGATGCTCGATGCCGAAAGCCTAATGTTTCATCCATCGTAAAAAACCAGGATTACGCCATGACCGTACGCATTGAGAACCAGACCTGCTTCTTTATCACCGCAAACGGCGAGGAAATTCGCCTGTGTCCCGATGTGACTATCATCACCGACGGGGAAAAAGCCATGTCGGCGGTCGATCTCGACGGCCAGCGCATCTACATCACCGAAGCAGAAGCGGACGCATTGACCGTAGCAGGTGCGGTGGATGGTCGCCGGCATTTGAAAGCGACCGACAGTGATTCGGTGATTTGACTGCCCTGGATCAATAAAGCCCGAAAACGTCTGGCATAGGTCCCCCGGCCCCGCAGCGCCAGCTGCTTCAACTTGTCGCAGGCGGGGGTAGCGAGCCCATCTGATCCGGTTTTTAAAGCAATACCTGAGTCTGTTATGCAAACAGATCGGCGCTCATAGTGCTCCTGCCTGATGGAGGCTGATGAGCGAAAGACCATGAGCGATAGAATCCCCGTCCGAACCCTGGAAAGCGCCCCCGTAGTCAAGACTTTCGAGCCCTCGCGTCCAAAGATGAAGGCCAAGTCCAGCGACAACCTGATCCACACCCGCAGTTTTACCGGCCTGTTCCGTTCCCTGCGCATCAGCGGCGCGGGTTTTCTGTTCCTGCTGTTCTTCGGCACCGTATGGCTGAACTGGGGTGGCCGCCAGGCGGTGCTCTGGGACCTTTCCGAAAGTAAATTCCACATTTTTGGCGCGACGTTCTGGCCACAGGATTTCATCCTGCTCTCGGCGCTGCTGATCATTGCCGCGTTCGGATTGTTCGCGATCACAGTGTTCGCCGGCCGCGTATGGTGCGGCTATACCTGCCCGCAGAGCTCCTGGACCTGGATTTTCATGTGGTGCGAGAAGATCACCGAAGGCGAACGCAACCAGCGGATCAAACTGCAAGCGGCGCCCTGGGGACTGAACAAACTGCTGCGCCGCTCGGCCAAACACACCCTGTGGCTGGCCATCAGCCTGTTGACCGGCCTGACCTTCGTTGGCTATTTCACGCCGATCCGCCCGCTGGCCGAAGAACTCCTGACCTGGCAAATGGGTGGCGTCAGCCTGTTCTGGGTGCTGTTCTTCACCGGTGCCACCTACATCAATGCAGGCTGGCTGCGTGAAGCGGTGTGCATGCACATGTGCCCGTATGCGCGATTCCAGAGCGTGATGTTCGACAAGGATACCCTGACCATTTCCTACGACGTGGCTCGTGGCGAGCACCGTGGCCCAAGAAAGCGCGAGGTCAAGCCGGCCGAGGTCGGCCTGGGTGACTGCATCGATTGCCAGCTCTGCGTGCAGGTCTGTCCGACCGGCATCGACATTCGCGACGGTTTGCAGATGGAATGCATCGGTTGCGCGGCATGCATCGACGCCTGTGATTCGATCATGGACAAAATGGGCTACGAGCGCGGGCTGATCAGCTATACCTCGGAGCACCAACTGCAAGGCGGCAAGACCCGCCTGTTGCGGCCACGATTGATTGGTTACACCGCCGTGTTGCTGGTGATGATCGGTGCGCTGGTCGTTGCGCTGATGGAACGGCCGATGGTGTCGCTGGACGTGAGCAAGGATCGTGGACTGTTCCGTGAGAACAGCCAGGGGCAGATCGAAAACATCTACAGCCTCAAGGTCATCAACAAGACCCAGCAACGCCAGGACTACCGCCTGACGCTGGTGGATGGCGATGGCTTCCAACTACAGGGCAAGACGGACTTGAGCCTGGCGCCGGGTGAGATTGTTGATGTTCCCGTGTCGGTGGCGATGACCACGGAGCGGCCGGGCAGCAGTTCGCAAAGCATCGCCTTCAAGATCGTCGACAGCGATGAGCCGGGCATCTTCAGCGAGGCCAAGAGCCGGTTTGTTGCACCCATGAACCGTTGATCCCTTAGACTGCAGTGCGCCATTCGCGAGCAGACGCCGCATCGTTCTTGTGGGAGCGAGCCTGCTCGCGAAGAAGTCACCTCGTCTTTTCTGAAAGACACCAATCCGGGCATACGATGAAACGCTACGAAAAATTCGCCGATGACATTGCTGAACTGATCCGCACCGGCGTTCTCGGGCCCGGCCAGCGTGTGCCGTCGGTGCGCTATGCCAGCCAGACCCATGGGGTAAGCCCGTCAACGGTGTTCCAGGCGTATTACTTGCTTGAGCGTCGCGGCCTGATTCGCGCCCGACCGCGCTCTGGATACTTCGTCAACGCCCATGCACCACGGCCATTTTCCGAGCCGGGGATCAGCAGCCAGGTCAATGAATCCACCGAAGTCGATGTCAGCGAACTGGTGTTCTCGGTCCTTGAATCGATCAAGGACCCGAACACCGTAGCCTTCGGCTCGGCATTCCCCAGCCCGACCCTGTTTCCGCTGCAGCGCCTGTCGCGCTCCCTGGCCAGTGCTGCCCGGGACATGGACCCGCGCATGGTGGTCACCGACATGTCGCCGGGCAACCCGCAATTGCGCCGACAAATTGCCCTGCGCTACATGGTGGGCGGCTTGATGCTGCCCATGGAAGAATTGCTGATCACCAACGGTGCGTTGGAAGCGCTGAACCTGTGCCTGCAAGCCGTGACACAACCCGGCGACCTGGTAGCTATCGAGGCCCCGGCGTTCTACGCCTGCCTGCAAGTGCTCGAACGCTTGAAACTCAAGGCCGTGGAAATCCCCGTGCACCCGCGCGACGGCATCGACCTCGGGGTGCTCGCGCAAACCCTGGAACGCCACCCGATCAAGGCCTGCTGGTGCATGACCAGTTTCCAGAACCCCATGGGCGCGACCATGCCCGAAGCGAAAAAGCGCGAACTGGTGGAATTGCTGCGCGTCCATCAAGTGCCGTTGATCGAGGACGATGTCTACGCCGAACTCTATTACGGTCAGCAGGCACCGAAACCGGCAAAGGCCTTTGATACCGAAGGACTGGTGATGCACTGTGGGTCTTTCGCCAAGAGCCTGGCCCCGGGTTACCGCATTGGCTGGGTCGCCGCCGGGCGGTATGCACAGAAGATCGAGCGGTTAAAACTCATGACCTCCCTTTGCGCTTCGATGCCTGCCCAGGCAGCCATTGCCGACTATCTGCAGCACGGGGGTTATGATCGGCATTTGCGCAGGTTGCGATATGCCCTGGAGGAACAGCAAAGCGCCATGCTGTCGGCCATCGCCCGCTATTTCCCGGCGCAGACCCGCGTCAGTCAACCCGCTGGCGGCTACTTCCTCTGGCTGGAATTACCCGAGCAGATGGATTCGCTGAAGTTGTTCCAGATGGCGTTGGCGCAAGGGATCAGCATTGCGCCGGGACCGATTTTTTCGCCAACGCAGCGCTTCAGGAATTGCATCCGGTTGAATTATGGGAGCCCGTGGGATGAGGCTTCGGAGAAGGCGATGGAGACGCTGGGGCGGATTGTAAGATCCTTCTAAAAGCAAAGATCGCAGCCTGCGGCAGCTCCTACAAGGAAATGCAATCCTATGTAGGAGCTGCCGCAGGCTGCGATCTTTTGATCTTGATGTTTACCGGCCGCCGCCAAGGTCGACAAAGGTCCCGGTTGCATAGGACGCTTTATCCGACAACAACCACACAATCGCCTCCGCCACTTCATCCGGGCGCCCGCCACGGGCCATTGGAATCGCCGACTCCAGCTTGCTGACCCGATCCGGATCGCCGCTCAGGGCGTGAAAATCGGTGTAGATATAGCCCGGACGCACGGCGTTGACCCGAATCCCCTCACCGGCCACTTCCTTGGACAGGCCAATGGTGAAGGTGTCGAGCGCACCCTTGGAGGCTGCGTAGTCGACGTATTCGTTGGGGGCGCCCAAACGCGCGGCGACCGAGGATACGTTGACAATGCTGCCGCCCTGCCCGCCGTGCTTGGGCGACATGCGCAAGATGGCGTGCTTGGCGCAGAGGACTGGCGCCAACACATTGGTCTTGAGAATCTTGAGGATGCGGAATTCGGACATTTCGTCGACCCGGGATTTTTGCCCCACGGTGCCGGCGTTATTCACCAGCGCGGTGACTCGACCCAGCTCGCTGTCCACCCGGTTGAACAAAGCGACGACTTCGTCTTCGATGCTGACGTCGGCGCGCACGGCGATGGCTTGGGCACCCAAGGCACGGACCTGGTCCAGCACCGTTTGCGCCGCCTGCTCATCGGACTGGTAGTTGATGCAGATCCGATAACCTTGCCTGGCGGCCAACAGCGCAGTGGCGGCACCGATGCCGCGACTTCCACCGGTGATGACGATGACTTTGTCCATGCCCACTTTCCCCCTTCAAACCTATGCAGTCGGGGGGAAGAATAACCGCCATTTGCGGATTTTGCATGGCACCGTCATCGGTCCCGCCAGATCAGGCCAGTTCCAATTGCTCGCTGCGGTGGATTTCCTTCATGAAGCGCTCGGCCGGCAGCGGGTGCCCCAGCAAATAACCCTGCAGCGAATCACAACCGAGTTGGGTCAGGAAGTCCTGCTGCGAGCCTGTTTCGACGCCTTCGGCGACAATCCGCAAGCCCAGTGCCTGACCGAGGGCGACAATGGCTGAAACGATGGCGGCGTCGTCGCTGTCACGCTCCAGGTCGCGGACGAAACCGCGGTCGATTTTCAGCTCGTTGGCCGGCAGGCGCTTGAGGTACATCAGGCTCGAATAGCCGGTACCGAAATCGTCGATGGACAAATCAACGCCCATATCCGACAGCTCCTGCAGCACCGTCATGCTGGCATCGGCGTCACTCATGGCCGTGGTTTCAGTGATCTCCAAGGTCAGGCTGTTGGCTGGCAAATGGTGGGTGGCCAGCGCCTTGGCGACGCTCTGCACCAGGCCCGCGTGGCAGAACTGCAACGCCGAGAGGTTAACCGCGATGCGCCAGTGGGTGTAGCCGAGCACATACCATTCGCGCATCTGGCGACAGGCTTCGTTGAGGACCCATTCGCCGATGGGAATGATCAGCCCGGTCTTCTCCGCCAGCTCGATGAATTTGTCCGGCAGCAGCATGCCCTGGGTCGGATGCTCCCAGCGCAGTAACGCTTCAGCGCCCACCGGACGGCCGTTGTGAGCGTCGAATTTGGGCTGGTAGTGCAGGCTGAACTCGTTCTGGTCCACGGCATTGCGCAGGTCTTGCAGCAATTGCAGCTGCTTGCGCGCGTTGCTGTTCATCGAGACATCGAAAAAACTGTAGCCGTTCTTTCCAGTCCCCTTGGCGTGATACATCGCCGCATCGGCGTTCATCAGCAATTCATGAGCCGTCTGGCCATTGCCCGGATACAGGGCGATGCCGACACTGGCGGATATCTGCAGATCATGCTCGGCCACCCGGAATGCCCGGGCGATCAAGCTCACTTGCCGGGCCGCGAGGCTCACCGCGTCATCCGGTACGCTCAATTGAACGAGCAGCACGAACTCATCGCCGCCGATGCGTGCCAGGGTGTCCTGGCCACGCAGGTCTTCGCGCAGGCGCAAGCTGACTTCACGCAGCAACTGGTCGCCCATATGGTGACCGAAGGCGTCATTGACCGGCTTGAAGCCATCGAGATCGATGAACATCAGCGCCAGGCAACCACCCTCGTTGTCGACCCTGGAGATCCCCTGATCGATACGGTCGGCCAGCAACATCCGATTCGGCAGACCGGTCAGGGTGTCGTGCAAGGCCAGTTGGGTCAGTTCGCGGTTGGCTTCGGTCAGCGACTGGGCAAGACTGGCGGTTCGGGCTTCCAGGCGCGCATCGAGGATCGAAGTCAGCAAGGCGATGCTCAATACCGCCAGGGTGGTGATCAGCACCAGGTTGTCGAGGCCGTTGCCGCTCAGGCCATTGGCGGCTGCGCCGCAAAAGCTGCCGGCGGGAAACTGCGCGGCGGCCATGCCGGTGTAGTGCATGCCGACAATGGCAATGCCCATCAGCACCGCCGCGCCACCGCGGATCAGGCGCACATAAGGCGCGTGCTGGCGCAGGCGGAACGCAATCCATAGTGCTGCGCCGGAGGCGACTACGGCTATGAGCAAGGATGCGCCGAACAGCGTCGGGTCGTAGTCGATTCCCGGCTGCATGCGCATCGCCGCCATGCCGGTGTAGTGCATGGCACTGATCCCGGCGCCCATGACCAGCGCACCGAACGCCAGCTGCCAGGCCGGTAACTGCGCCTGGCTGACCAGCCACAGGGCGAAGCCGCAGGACAGGATGCCGATCAACAGCGACAGCAAGGTAATAGAGAGGTCGTACCCCAGGTCGATGGGTAGCTTGAAGGCGAGCATGCCGATGAAATGCATCGACCATACGCCGATGCCCATGGCGAACGCACCGCCGGCCGTCCAGCAATGCACCGCCCGGCCCTTGGCCGTGGCAATGCGCCCGGTCAGGTCGAGTGCAGTGTATGACGCGAGAATTGCCACACAGAGCGAAATGATAACCAGCGTTGGGGAAAAGCTACCGATGAGCATGGAGATGACTCGCAATCACCTCCGTACTGCTTCCGTTCTCGGAGGTGTAAATCCGAGGGATTGTACTGATTCCAAATGAGAACGCACTCACAAAATGAGCAAAAGGCCAGCAAGGCGATGAAACGCTTGTTTTAAGGTTTTACATTAACTCCATCGGCACATGTTAATCCCTGTAGGAGCTGCCGCAGGCTGCGATCTTTTGATCTTGTTTTTAAAAAGCAACGTCAAAAGATCGCAGCCTGCGGCAGCTCCTACAGTGAGGGGTGGCGTCAGGGGTTATCAGTCACCTGAAGCTGGCCGTCCCAGCCGCCACCCAGGGCCGCAATCAACTGCACACTGGCTATCAGGCGGCTCTGCAACAGGTCCAGGTTACTGCGTTCATTGCTCAAAGCCGCGGCCTGGACCACCACTACATCCAGATAAGCGATCACCCCCGCCTTGTACTGGTTCTCGGTCAGTCGCAACGACTCACGGGCTGCGTCCAACGCCTGTTGTCGCACCACGGCTTCGTCCTTCAGCACCTTGAGCTGGACCAGATAGTTTTCCACCTCCCGGAAACCGTCGAGTACAGTCTGGCGATATTTGGCCACGGTTTCGTCATAGGCTGCTTCGCTACGGTCCACTTCCGCCGAACGCTGCCCACCGTCGAACAGGGTCATTGCCAGTTGCGGGCCGACCGACCAGAAACGGTTCGGCAGGCTGAACAGGTCTTTCGACGTGCTGCTGCTGTAGCCACCGTTCAAACTCAGGGTCAGGTCCGGGTAATAGGCGGCCTTGGCCACGCCGATGTTGGCGTTGGCGGCGATGACCGAGCGTTCAGCCGAAGCAATGTCAGGCCGGCGTTCCAGCAGTTGCGAAGGCAGGCTCAGCGGCACCTCGGGCAAGGCTGGGATCGTTTGTGTTTCCGCCAGGCTGAATTCGGCCGGTGGTAAGCCGATCAGCACCGCGATGGCGTTTTCCAACTGCGCGCGTTGCCAGATCAGATCGACCATGTCTGCCTCGGTGCCCTTGAGTTGCGTCTGGGCCTGGGCCACCGCGTCCTTGCCGGATACCCCGGCACGGTACTGGTTTTCGGTCATTTTCAGCGAACGCTGGTAGGCCGCGACAGTCGCTTCAAGCAAGCGTTTCTGCTCGTCGATCACCCGCAACTGCAGGTAGTTCTGCACCAGCTCCGACTGCTGGCTCAGGCGCATCGCCGCCAGGTCGGCAAAACTCGCTTGGGCATTGGCGGTGTCGGCTTCAAGACCACGGCGCAACTTGCCCCAGACATCGGCCTCCCAACTGACCCCGGCCTGGGCGGTGTAGGTGTCTCGAATACCGCTGGACGAACTGGTCAGGCTTGAACTGCTACTGCCGGTACCCTGGCTGGAGCGGTTTTTCCCCAGTGTCAGGTCCACCGTCGGAAAAAACGCGCCACGGGCGCTACGTACCAAGGCCTGGGCCTGGCGGTACTGGGCTTCGGACTGGGCAACGGTCTGGTTGGCGCTGTTGAGCTTCTCGATCAAGCCATTGAGTTGCCGGTCGCCGTACAGCTCCCACCACGCACCGCGAGCCAGGGAGTCGCTCGGATTGGCCTGGCGCCAGCCGGCCGCTTCCTTGTACTGCGCAGGTTCTGCGGTTTGCGGGCGCTGGTAATCCGGGCCGATGGCGCAGGCACTGAGCATCGCGACGCACAGCGACAGGCTCAGCAACCGCGACCCTCGAGCGCTGATCAGCGGTGCAGCCAGGTTGAATAGCGAACGGTCAGTCATAGCGGAGTTTCCAAAGCAGCATCGGTACGCACCCCACGCCAGTGGTTGAAGCGATGGCGCAGTTTGTCGAGATAGAGATAGACCACCGGGGTGGTGTAAAGGGTCAGCACCTGGCTGAAGATCAGTCCGCCGATGATGGTCAGGCCTAGCGGTTGGCGCATTTCCGCACCTTCCGCGCGGCTCAGCAACAGCGGCAAGGCGCCGAGGATCGCGGCAAGGGTAGTCATCAAAATCGGCCGCAAACGTTGCAGGCACGCGTTGCGAATCGACTCCAGCGGCGCCATGCCCTGATGCCGCTCAAGCTGCAACGCCAGGTCGATCATCAGGATGGCGTTCTTCTTCACCACGCCGATCAACAGGAACAGGCCGAGCAACGAGATCAGGCTGAACTCACCGCCCAGGGCGTAGATCGACAGCAACGCGCCGACACCCGCTGAAGGCAAGGTGGACAGAATGGTCAGCGGATGAATGTAGCTCTCATATAGCACGCCCAGCACCAGGTACACCGCCACCAGCGCGCCAAGGATCATCCACGGCTGGCTTTTCTGGGTCGCGGCGAAGGCATCGGCGGTGCCGGCCATTTTCGCGATGACGTCTTCCGGCAGGCCCACCAAAGCAATCGCTCGCTCGATGGCGGCACTGCCCTGCTCCACGGTCACGCCTTCGGCCATGTCGAAGGCGATGCTTTCCGAGGCGAACTGGCCTTCATGGCTAACCCGATCGTCTGCCAGGCTGTTCTCGTAATGGGCGATGGTCGACAGCGGAATCCGCTCGCCGTCCGCGGTGATCACCTGCACCTGTTTGAGCGTGATCGGGTCCTGGGCGTACTTGGGATTGACCTCCATCACCACCTGATACTGGTTGAGGCTGTCGTAGATGGTCGAAATCTGCCGCTGGGCATAGGCGTTGTTGAGCACCGCCGTTACCATCGCCATGTCCACGCCCAGGCGCTTGGCCTGGTCGCGATCGACGATCAACTTCACCTGCTGGGCGCCCCGGCCTTCGCGGGCATCGATCGCAGTCAGTTCCGGTAGCGCCTTGAGCGCCGTCAGCACTTTTGGATACCACTCGCGCAGCGCCCCCAGGTCACCGCTTTGCAGGATGTAGGAATATTGCGACGAGGTCTGTTCGCGGCCACCGCCAAACTGCAGGTCCTGGTCGGCCATCAGCATCAGTTGCGCACCGGCGACCTTGGGCATTTCCTTGCGCAGGCGTTCAATGACCTTCTGCGCGGAAAGGTTGCGTTCCTTGATGGGTTTGAGGCGCACCAGCATGAACGCGTTGTTGGTGCCGTTGCTGCCACCAATGAAACCGGCGACGCTTTCAACGGCTTCGTCCTTGAGCACGGCGCGGCGGAAGGTCTCCATTTTCGGTTGCATCACACTGAACGACAAACCGTCATCGCCACGCACGAAACCGATCAGTTGGCCAGTGTCTTGCTGAGGAAGAAATATTTTAGGAACAACAACATACAGCGCAATATTAACGCCAATTGTCACGAATAAACTGAACAAGGTCAGGCGACGGTGGCGCAACACCCAGTCAAGGCTGGTGGCGTATTTGCCGACCATCCATTCGTTGGCCTGCTGACTCCAGCGTTGCAGGCGGTTTTCCTGGCCTGGCGTGTGCGGCTTGAGCCAACGGGCGCAGAGCATCGGCGTCAAGGTCAGCGAGACCACCAGCGACACCACGATAGCCGCCGCCAGGGTGATGGAGAACTCGCGGAACAGGCTCTCGATGATCCCGCCCATGAACAGGATCGACAGGAACACCGCCACCAGCGACACGTTCATCGATAGCAGGGTAAAGCCGACTTCCTGGGCGCCGAGGTACGCCGCCTTCATCGGTCGTACACCCGCGTCGATGTGCCGAGAGATGTTCTCCAGCACCACGATGGCATCGTCCACCACCAGCCCGGTGGCCAGGATCAACGCCATCAGCGACAGGTTGTTCAGCGAGAAGCCATAGAGGTACATCACGGCAAAGGTGCCGACCAGCGATACCGGCACCGCCAGGGTCGGGATCAGCGAGGCGCGAAAGTTACCAAGAAACAGGAACACCACCAGGATCACCAGTGCCACGGCGATCAGCAGGGTCATCTCCGCCTCGTGCAGCGTGGCCTTGATCACCGGCGAGCGGTCCATCGCCAGGTTCAGCTTGACGCTGGCCGGCAGCACGGCCTGCAACGCCGGCAACTGGGCCTTGATCTCGTTGACCGTCTCGATGATGTTGGCACCGGCCTGGCGGTTGATCACCAGCAGTACCGCCGAATCGTTATTGAAGAAGCCGCTGTTGTAGCGATCCTCGACGCCGTCGCTGACCTTGGCCACATCCTTCAGGCGCAGGGCTGCGCCGTCCGCGTAGTGGATGATCAGCGACTCGTAGTCCTTGGCTTTTTCCAGCTGATCGTTGGCCTGTACCTGCCACAAGCGTTGATCGTCTTCGACCGAACCCTTGGGCCGGCGCACGTTGGCATTGGCGATGGTGTTGCGCACATCGTCCAGGGCCACGCCGTACTGGTTGAGCGCCTGGGGCTCAAGTTCGATGCGCACCGCCGGCAGGGAGCTGCCGCCGATCTGCACTTCGCCAACGCCCTGCACCTGCGACAGGCTCTGGGACAGGATCGTCGAGGCCAGGTCATAGAGCTGGCCTTTTTCCAGCACGTCGGAGGTCAGCGACAGCACCATGATCGGTGCCTGGGACGGGTTGACCTTCTTGTAGGTCGGCATGCTGCGCATCCCGCTGGGCAGCAGGTTGCGCGAGGCGTTGATCGCCGCCTGCACTTCCCGCGCCGCGCCGTTGATGTCGCGGTCGAGGTCAAATTGCAGGATGACCCGGGTCGAACCCTGGCTGGAGCGGCTGCTCATGGTATTGACCCCGGCAATGGCGCCGAAGGATCGTTCCAGCGGGGTCGCCACCGTCGAGGCCATGACCTCGGGGCTGGCGCCCGGCAGGCTGGCCTGCACCACGATCACCGGGAAGTCCATTTGCGGCAGCGGTGAGACCGGCAACAGGCCGAAACTTACACCGCCCAGGAGCATAATGGCCAAGCTCAGCAGCATGGTTGCGACCGGGCGCTTGATGAAAGGTCCCGAGAGGTTCATTGGCCCACCTCTGTGGGAGCGAGCCTGCTCGCGAAGAGGCCTGCACGTTCAACATCGATGCTCACCGACCCACCGCTTTCGCGAGCAGGCTCGCTCCCACAGGTTGTGCATGCCGTCATACCGCCGTCTCCTGAACGTCGGTTTTGCCAAAACGTCGACCGAGGCGGTCGAAGTACAGGTAGATTACTGGCGTGGTGAACAGGGTCAGCACCTGGCTCAACAGCAAGCCGCCGACCATCACCAGGCCCAGCGGCTGGCGCAGTTCCGCGCCAGAGCCAGTGGCCAGCATCAACGGCACCGCGCCGAACAAGGCCGCCAGGGTGGTCATCAGGATCGGCCGGAAACGCAGGAGGGCCGCCTGGTAGATCGCCGTTTGCGGGTCCATGCCCTGATTGCGTTCAGCGTCTAGGGCGAAGTCGATCATCATGATCGCGTTTTTCTTCACGATACCGATCAGCAGGATAATGCCGATGATCGCGATCATCCCCAGGTCATTGCCACTGAGGATCAGCGCCAACAACGCGCCGACGGCCGCCGAGGGCAAGGTCGACAGAATGGTGATCGGGTGGATATAGCTCTCGTAGAGCACGCCCAGCACGATGTACATGGTCACCACCGCCGCCAGGATCAGCAGCAAGGTGCTCGACAGCGACGCCTGGAACGCTTCAGCCGCGCCCTGGAACTGGGTCTGCACGCCGATCGGCATGCCGATGTCCTGCTGCACCTGTTCGATGATCTCTACCGCATGCCCCAGCGCCACGCCGGGGGCCAGGTTGAACGACATCATCACCGCCGGGAACTGGCCGATGTGAGTAATCGCCAGTTGCGCCTGGCGCTCTTCGACGTGCGCCAGGCTGGACAGGCGCACCTGCCCGCCATCGCCGGTCTTGACGTGGATCTGGTCCAGCGCCTGTGGGCCGATCTTCTCGCCGGACTGCGATTGCAACACCACGCGATACTGGCTGGCCTGGGTGTAGATGGTGGAAATCTGCCGCTGGCCGAAGGCGTCGTACAGCGCGTCGGTGATGTCCGACACCGATACCCCAACCCGCGACGCGGCGTCGCGATCAATCACCAGGTAGACCTGCAAGCCCTTGTCCTGCAAGTCGCTGGCGACATCGGTCAGTTCCGGCCGCTGGGCCAACGCTTCGACCAGGCGCCCGCTCCATAGGGTGAGAAGTTCGGAATCCGGCGACGACATGCTGAACTGGTACTGCGTTCGGCTGACCCGATCCTCGATGGTCAGGTCCTGCACCGGTTGCATGAACAGGCGAATACCGACCAGTTTGTCCAGTTCCGGTTGCAAGCGAGCGATCACTTGCATCGCGCTCAGGTCTCGGTCGCTGTGGGACTTGAGGTTGATCAGCAGACGGCCGCTGTTGAGCGTCGAGTTGTCACCGTCGACGCCGATGTAGGACGAAAGGCTCTCCACCGCCGGGTCAGCCAGGATCACCTTGGCCAGTTCCTGCTGACGTTCGCTCATCGCCGCGAAGGAAATCGACTGCGGTGCCTCGGAAATGCCCTGGATCACCCCGGTGTCCTGCACCGGAAAGAACCCCTTGGGCACCACCATGTACAGGAACACGGTCAACGCCAGGGTGGCGACGGCCACCAGCAACGTCAGCGGCTGATGCTTGAGAACCCACGTTAACTTTCGCCCGTAAGCTGCGATCATCCAATCAATTGCCGCGCCACTGGCTCGATAGAAACGGCCCTGCTCCGCTTCCTTGGGTTCACGCTTGAGGAGCCGCGCGCACATCATCGGCGTCAGGGTCAGGGACACCACCAGGGAAATCAGGATAGCCACCGCCAGGGTGATGGCGAATTCGCGGAACAGCCGCCCCACCACGTCGGCCATGAACAACAACGGGATCAGCACGGCTATCAGCGACAGGGTCAGGGAGATCAGGGTGAAACCGATCTGCTTGGCGCCCTTGAGCGCCGCGTTCATCGGGCTGTCGCCCTCTTCGATGAACCGGGAAATGTTTTCCAGCATCACAATCGCATCGTCCACCACAAAACCGGTGGCGATGGTCAGGGCCATCAGGGTCAGGTTATTGACCGAGAAGCCGGCGAGGTACATCACGCCGAAGGTGCCGATCAACGACAGCGGCACGGCCACCGACGGAATGATCGTGGCACTGGCCCGACGCAGGAACAGGAAGGTCACCATCACCACCAGGGCGATGGCGATCAGCAGTTCGTGCTGTACGTCCGTGACCGAAGCGCGAATGGTCTGGGTGCGGTCGGTGAGCACCGTGACGTCAAGGCCAGCCGGCAGGTTGTCGGTAATGCTCGGCAGCAAGGCCTTGATTCGGTCAACTACCTCGATGACGTTGGCCCCGGGCTGACGCTGGATGTTCAGCAATACGGCCTGGTTTTCGTTGGCCCAGGCTGCAAGACGTTCGTTCTCGGCACCGTCGACGATCTCCGCCACGTCCTTGAGCCGCAGCGGCGCGCCGTTGGCGTAGGCCAGGATCAGGTTGGCGTAGTCTTTGGGCGAGGTCAGTTGATCGTTTGCATCGAGCATCGAGACCCGGGTCGGGCCGTCGAAGTTGCCCTTGGGCTGGTTGACGTTGGATGCGCCGATCAGGGTGCGCACGTCCGCCAGGTTCAGGCCGTTGGCCGCCAGGGCCTCGGGATTGACCTTGATCCGCACGGCCTGGCGCTGGCCGCCCGCAATGCTGACCATGCCGACGCCGCTGATCTGGGCGATTTTCTGCGCCATGCGGGTGTCGACCAGATCATTAAGCTTGGGCAACAGCATGGTCTTGGAGGTGATGGCCAGGGTCAGTACGGGGGTGTCGGCCGGGTTGACCTTGTTGTACACCGGCGGTGCCGGTAGATCCTTGGGCAGCAAATTGGTCGCGGCATTGATGGCCGCCTGCACCTGCTGTTCAGCGACGTCCATGTTGATGTCGAGGCTGAAACGCAGGGTCAGCACCGAGGCGCCACCGGAGCTGGTGGACGCCATCTGGGTCAGGCCGGGCATCTGCCCGAATTGTCGCTCAAGCGGCGCGGTCACGGCGCTGGTCATGACATCCGGGCTCGCGCCGGGATACAGGGTCATGACGCGGATGGTCGGGTAATCGACCTGAGGCAAGGCCGACACCGGCAACAAGCGATAGGCAATTACGCCAGCCAGGATAATGGCCAGCATGCTCAGGGTGGTCGCTACCGGGCGAAGGATGAACAGCCGCGAGAGATTCATGCGCCGCCCTTTTTCGCCTTGTCCGCAACAGCCGGCTCAGGCGCGTTGGCTGCCGATTTACCCTGCAGGTGGCCCGCGGGACTGGTCGGGACTTGCTGCGGCTCATTGACCACTTCCACGTCGCTGCCGTCCTTGAGGCGGTCGGTGCCTTCCAGCACCACACGATCACCGGCCGCAAGGCCTTCGGTGACCACGGTGTTTTCGCCGTCGCTGGCGCCGATCTTCAGTTGGCGGATCTTGACCTTCTTGTCGCCGTCCAGGGCATAGACGAACGTGCCGTTGGTGCCGAACTGGATCGCCGCCGATGGCGCAAGCACCACGCCTTTGAGGGTGTCCGCCAGCAGGCGCACATTGACGAACTGGTTGGGGAACAACGATTGGTCGCGGTTCTCGTATCGTGCCTTGAATTTCAGGGTACCGGTGGTGACGTCAATCTGGTTGTCCAGGCTCTGCAGTACGCCGGTGGCTTGCAGCTTGGTATCACCGCGATCCCAGGCTTCGGCCGGCAGTTTGGCGCCGCTGCGATAGCGTGCCAGCACCACATCGAGACTGTTTTCCGGCAAGGTGAAGACCACGCTGATCGGTTGGGTCTGGGTGATGATGGCCAGCGCCGTGGTGTCGTTGGCCGCTACCAGGTTGCCAACATCGAGCTGGCGCAGGCCGACGCGTCCGGTGATGGGTGCGCGGATCTTGGTGAATTCGAGGTTGAGCTTGGCGTCGTTGACCGCCGCCTGATTGGTCTTGACCGTGCCCTGGAACTGACCGACCAGCGCTACGGCGGTGTCCAGGGTCTGCTTGGCGATGCTGTCCTCGCGGTACAGGCCGGTATAACGCTCGACATCCACCTGGGCATTCTTCAACTGCGCCTGGTTCTGCAGCAAGGTACCTTCAGCCTGGAGCAAGGCGTTCTGGTAGGGGCGCGGGTCGATTTCTGCCAGCAAATCGCCAGCCTTGACCATCTGCCCTTCCTCGAAATAGATCTTCATCAGCTCACCGCCGACACGGCTGCGCACGTTGATGGTGTTCAGCGCCGTCACCGTACCCAGCGCCTTGTAATACAGCGGGAAATCCCCTGTGACCGCTGGAGCAACGCGCACCGGAACCGGCCCTGCCGCGCCACCGAATCCTGGTCGCATACCGCCTGACCTGCCAGTGTGGCCGGCCACGGCTTTTGGCTGCGCACCCTCTTTCGGCGCAGCGCTGCCTGGCCAGAACTTCCAGCACAGGGCAGCGATGACCAACAGGACAAGCAGGCCAAACAGCCAGCGACGGGGACTACGGGAAGCAGAGGATTGCATTGAGTGATCAACCATTGGGCGCGTGGGCTTTATTACATGAGGCTGAACGATAAGCACTGGTGGGTGATAAGCAAAGCGCCTTTACCGGCAATTTACCTTCGGCTTACGTAACAGGAGATATATCCAAGACACTGAAACACAAATGAAAACGGCCTGGACAGGGCCAGGCCGTTAACAATTGTAAAACCGTACTTATTTCAAGACAGCGAGTGCAGCCTCGTAGTTCGGCTCATCAGCGATTTCCTTGACCAGTTCGCTGTGCAGCACGTTGTCGTTCTCGTCCAGAACCACCACGGCACGGGCGGTCAGGCCCTTGAGCGGACCGTCGGCGATGGCAACGCCGTAGTTCTCGATGAACTCGGCACCGCGCAGGGTCGACAGGTTCTGCACGTTTTCCAGGCCTTCGGCGCCGCAGAAACGGGCCTGGGCGAACGGCAGGTCAGCGGAGATGCACAGCACAACGGTGTTGTCGACGCTGCTCGCCTTGGCGTTGAACTGGCGCACGGAAGTGGCGCAGGTCGGGGTATCGATGCTTGGGAAGATGTTCAGCACTTTGCGCTTGCCGGCAAAGTCTTTCAGGGTGACGTCGGACAGATTGCCGGCAACCAGGGAAAAGGCTGGCGCCTTGGAACCGGCTTGAGGCAGTTGGCCGTTGACTTGAACCGGGTTGCCTTTAAGAGTGACTTGAGCCATGAACGGAGTCCTTCTGAACGTTGGTGTAGAGAATCTTGAAGAGGCAGAAGTTAACCACGAAATGCTCCGGCGACCTATGGGGTGGATACAAATTGTCATGTGTCGGTGCACAAACCCGGCGCACGCCGCACTTCCCCGTAGGAGCTGCCGCAGGCTGCGATCTTTTGATCTTGATCTTCGATGCACCTTTCAAAAGCAACATCAAAAGATCGCAGCCTGCGGCAGCTCCTACAGGGTTCGGTGGGGTATCCAGGAATATGTTGACCCATCGCTGTCGATTCAGCCGGTGATCCTTCGACTATAAGTGAACAATTCCACATCCAGCGGAGACTACACCATGCGTTTCATGATCATCATCAAGGCGAGCAAAGACTCCGAAGCCGGCATCATGCCCAGCACCGAACTGCTGACGGCCATGGGCAACTACAATGAAGAACTGGCCAAGGCCGGCATCCTCCTCGCCGGCGAAGGCCTGCAACCGAGCAGCAAAGGTGCCCGTGTACGTTTCGAAGGCGACAAACGCACGGTGATCGACGGCCCCTTCGCCGAAACCAAGGAACTGATCGCCGGCTACTGGCTGTGGCAAGTGAAATCCAAAGAAGAAGCCATCGAATGGGTCAAGCGCTGCCCCAACCCGATGCCAGGCACCGAAGCCGAAATCGAGATACGCCAGGTGTTCGAGCTGGAGGATTTCGGCGAGGAATTAACGCCCGAGTTGCGCGAGCAGGAAGAGCGGGCATTTGGGCTGGGGAAGAAGTGCTGAGATTTCACTATCGATCCTCATGATGACAGCTGGGTAGCGGAGTCTGGATAACCTTGATCCTCCTTCGCCACCTCTACCGACTTCCTACAAAAAAACCACAAGCCCGCCATTGGCTCATACCGATGACGGGCTTGGTGTTTTCCAACCCATTGATTGGCATTAACTTTTCAGTACAAGAAACCAAAGAATTAATCCCTTGGACTGGCTAACCCCCATTTTGCTGCTAGGTTCAAGAGACGTGTCCTACAGACCTGATAGCAAAGAGACTACGTCGTAACGGCCACCAAGTGCCGGGTTGTCCAAATGAGCCACCATGGAATTGGGGAATCATGACAAACAAAATGGGGATCCACGCCTGTCTTTTGGTGGCTTCGCTTGCGCCTGTTGTGTGCGCCCAGGCGGACAATGCCGAGACCGCCAACAAAAGCAACAACCCGCTGAACTTCGCGCCAGGCATGAGCGCTCAGGACTACTACACGCCCAGGTACTACGACTCCAATATTCATACCAATGACCTGCTGATACGCGGCACGCTGCCGATTGCGCCCAACGATTACATCGGCGTGCCGCAATTGATCCGCGCCACGGCACCAATCAGTACCCACCCGGACCCGAACAGTGGCTACAGCACCGGCGAAGGTGACCTGAACCTGTTCGATATTTTCCTGGTGAAGACTGAAGGCGTGCAGTTGGGCATCGGCCCTATGATAACCGCCCCCACTGCCGATCAGGACGAGCTCGGCACGGGCAAATGGCAAGGCGGCCTCGCTGCAATCGCCATCGACTCTTCGCCACGGGGGCTGCTGGGCGCGCTGGTGCAATACCAGAGTTCGTTCGCCGGTGACAACGACCGGCCCCACGTCGAAAGCGCAACGATGCAACCCTTCATCATCCATAACCTGGAAAAGGGCTGGTACCTGCGCTCCACCGGCATCTGGACGTTCGACCTGAAGAACGACACCCACTACATCCCACTCGGCTTGGGTGGTGGCAAAGTGTGGAAAGACGGGTCCAATATCCTCAACGCCTTCATCGAACCGCAATGGACCGTCGAGAAGAAAGGCGATGGCATGCCGCAATTCACGCTGTTTGTCGGCCTCAACGCCACCTTCGGCAAATAAGGAACTCCCCCTATGCATGGAGCCATTCGCGCAGCCGGTTTCAGCCTGATGACGATGTTCGTCAGTTGCGGGGTCGGAGCCCAGGACCCGGATACCCGAATCGGCCAGATCGTCATGGAAGGTGAACTGCCGGCCCATGAATCCATCGCCAAACTCTATGCCGAACTGGATTTCCAGCAAGCCACGCAGAGTTATCTGTGGGCGTTGCCGCTGGTGTCGTACGCGCAATGGCAGGAGGAGTTCCGCGACAAGCTGGGTGCCCGCAGTGGCGACCTGATGGTGCTCGACAGTTACGAAGACAAGCTCGGCGTCATTACCGCCAACGCTACCACGCCCTACATCCTTGGTTTCGTCGATCTCAATGAAACCGGTCCGCTGGTGATCGAGTTGCCCGCCGGACCGACCGCGGGCGGTGTTGGCGATTTCTGGCAACGGGCGATCATCGACATGGGCCAGACCGGCCCGGACAAAGGCAAGGGCGGCAAGTACCTGGTGCTGCCACCGGGCGCCGAGCCACCGGCCGATGCTGGCAAGTATTACCTGGCCAAGTCGCAAACCATGAACGTGCTGGTCGGATTTCGCTTGCTCGATCCCGACCCCGCCAAAGGCAAGGCGCTGATCGAGCAACTCAGGATGTACCCCTACGCCAAGCGAGCCGAGCCTGGCCAGACCAGACTGCTCTCCCCCGGCGGCAAAGCCTGGTCCGGTACCCAGCCACGGGCAATGGCGTACTGGGAGCGCTTGCACCAGATCCTTCAGAAGGAGCCGGTCAATGAACGTGATCGTTTCTACATGGCCATGCTTGCCAGCCTGGGCATCGAGAAGGACAAGCCCTTCAACCCTGATGACCATCAACGCAAGGCCCTGGAACAAGGTGCACAAATCGGCGAGCTGATCGCCAAGGCCAATACCTTCGCCAAGCGTTTTCCCGACGCCCAGTACTGGCCGGACCGCCAGTGGGACAAGGTGTTGAACGTCACCGACCCTTCCCAGCGCTTGGCCTATTACGACCAGTTGTGGGAACGCAGCGCCTGGTTCTACGAGGCGGTAGGCAACTCCAAAGGCATGGTGTCGAAAACCCCGGGGCTGGGCCAGACCTACCTGGGTGCCTATACCGACGCCAAGGGCAACTGGCTCGACGGCGCCAAGCGCTATCGGCTGCACGTCGGCGCCAACCCGCCGGCCAAGCAGTTCTGGTCGATGACCGTGTACGACATCGACAGCCGCTGCCTGATCGACAACCCACAGCGCAAGGCCGACCTGTCGTCGCGCCAGGATCTGAAAATGAACGCTGATGGCTCGGTGGACCTGTATTTCGGCCCCACCGCACCCAAAGATTTTGAAGCTAACTGGGTGCAAACCCTGCCGGGCAAACACTGGTTCAGCTATTTCCGCCTGTATGCCCCGACCCTGCCCTATTTCGACAAGAGCTGGAAACTCGACGACATCACGGCCGTGGAATAACGCCGTGGGTTGATTCAAACAAAACAAGCAAGTGGAGTTGTTGATGGTCAGGGCTTTTGTTGTACGTCCGTTGTTGGCCTTGTGCATGGTCGGCGCCAGCCCGTTGTTGCTGGCGGCTGAAAGGGGTGGCAATGGTTTTTCGATCAACCTGACGTTGGCGTTTCTCTAGGAGCAAGCATGAGCGCACTCACTGACCTCAACGCCCTGCAAGCCAGCATCGCTGAAGCGGTGCTCGGCCAGGACCAGGTGATTCGGCAGATCCTCGTCGGCCTGCTGGCCAACGGGCATTTGTTGCTGGAGAGCCTGCCGGGGCTGGCCAAGACTCGCACCGTGAAGGCGCTGGCCAAGCACCTGGACGCGAAGATGAGCCGCATCCAGTTCACCCCTGATCTACTGCCGTCCGACATCACCGGCGCCGAGGTGCTGCACCAGGTCGAGGGCCGGAACGAGATCCGCTTTCAGCCGGGGCCGCTGTTCGGCAACCTGATCCTGGCCGACGAAATCAACCGCGCCCCGGCCAAGGTCCAGGCCGCGCTGCTCGAAGCCATGGAAGAACGGCAGATCACCGTGGCGGGTAACAGCCACGCGCTGCCGGAGCTGTTCATCGTGGTTGCGACGCAGAACCCGATCGAACAGGAAGGCACTTATCCGTTGCCGGAAGCGCAGATGGACCGTTTCCTGATGAAGGTACTGCTGGATTATCCGAGCGCGGAAAACGAGAGCCAGGTGCTGCGCCTGTTGCGCGAGGAAGAACAGGCCCTCGGCGCCAGGAGCGCAGCGGTGCCAGGCTTTACCCTGGCCCAGGACGTGATCTTCGCCGCACGCCGGGAAGTCAGTGCCGTGCACGTGTCCCCCGCCATCGACCGCTACCTGATCGACCTGATCAACGCCACCCGTCACCCGGCCGACTACGACGCCGACCTCGGGCGCTGGATCGCCCTTGGTGCCAGCCCGCGCGGCGGCATCGGCCTGGACCGTTGTGCCCGCGCCGATGCGTGGTTGCAGGCCCAGGACTTCGTCTCGCCAGACAACGTGCGCGCCGTGGTGCACCCGGTGCTGCGCCATCGCCTGCAGCTGAGTTACGACGCGGTGGCGGACGGCGTAACGGCCGATCAGGTGCTCGACCGCCTGCTCGACAAGGTCGCGATTCCAGCATGACCATTGACGGCCTGGTCTACGTCTCTCTGGCGCAATTGATGGCGCTGGAGTTCAAGGCCCGTGACCTGAGTTTTCTCGCCCGTCAGCCGCAAGGCAGCATCCTCGCCGGCAACCATGCCTCGCGCCTGCGTGGCCGTGGCTTAAACTTCGACGAACTGCGCCGCTATCAGGCGGGGGACGATTTGCGCCACCTCGACTGGCGCGCGTCGCTGCGCACCGGCAAACCGGTGGTGCGCACCTTCACCGAGGAGCGCGACCGTCCGGCGTTGATTCTGGTGGACCAGCGCATGTCGATGTTTTTCGGCTCGCAACGCAGCTTCAAATCCGCGGTGGCCGCTGAACTCGGCGCCCTGGCAGCGTGGATGGTGTTCAACTCAGGGGACCGAGTCGGCGGCCTGGTGTTCAACGACCAGCGCATCGACGCCATAGCCCCCCTGCGCAGCCGCAAGCGAATCGAAGCGCTGTGCAGCCGCATCGCCCAGCAGAATCAGGAACTGAACGCGGCTAATGCGGACGCCGAAGGCGAAGATCAGCTCGACAAGGTCTTGCAGCAATGCCTGGCGCTGGCCGGCCATGATCATTTGATCTGCATCGTCAGCGACTTCTCCGGTGCCGGCGAGCGCACCTTGCAGTTGATGCGACAACTGGCGGCGCACAACGATGTGATCACCATGCAGGTCTACGATCCCTTGGCACTGAACTTGCCGAAAAATGGCCGCCTGTTGATCACCCAAGGCCAGTTGCAGGTTGAGCTGGCGGTGGAACGGCGCCAGGTGCACCAGCCGTTGGGCGATTTCCTGAGCGGTCGCCTCAAGGACGTGGCCACGCTGCTGCGGCGCAGCCAGGTGCCGTTGATGATGTTCAGCACCGCCACCGAGGCACACGAACAACTGCGGGCCGAGCTGGGCAAGCACGCTGGAGCGCGGCGATGAATCCGAATGTCCCGAGCATCGAACAACTCAAGGAGATCGCACTGCCAGCGCCGGTCAGTTACGCGCCGCAGACCTGGGGCTGGTGGTTGTTGCTCGCGGTGTTGGTCGTGGCAATTGTGCTGCTGAGTGCACGGCGTTACTGGCAATGGCGCCGGGACAGTTATCGGCGTGAGGCGTTGCTGCGGCTGGCACAGTTGCAAAAGCGCAGTGATGATCTGAATGCGCTGCGCGAGCTTCCGGAGTTGCTCAAGCGTGTGGCCATTTCCCTACCGACCAGAAACCCTGTGGGAGCTGGCTTGCCAGCGATGGCATCCGCAAGGACAACGCAACATTCAAGGGTCC
Source organism: Pseudomonas sp. EB271-G4-1 (assembly GCF_058791355.1). Lineage (NCBI taxonomy): Bacteria > Pseudomonadati > Pseudomonadota > Gammaproteobacteria > Pseudomonadales > Pseudomonadaceae > Pseudomonas > Pseudomonas sp. EB271-G4-1. Next base: position 66,766 of record NZ_JBYTEO010000022.1, on the reverse strand, counting down.
CATCGCTGGCAAGCCAGCGCCTACAGGACCCCGGCGCGCTTGGGAATGCGGATTGGCAAAACTTCTTGCAGCGGCACAGTAAACACCCCCTCCCCGCCAACTTCAGCCAACAACTGGCGCAACTGGCCTACGCACCTGATGCGGTATTGCGCGCCATGCCGAACGTGCAACGCCAGCAGCTGTTCGACACTTGCAGACACTGGGTGGAATGTCATCATGTGGCAGCTTGATTACCCTTGGCTGTTGCTCCTGCTGCCGCTGCCGTGGATCGGTTATCGCTTCCTACCCGATTACCGTGAGGCGCGCAGCGCCGTGCGCGTGCCGTTTTTCGCCGCCATGAGCCGCGCGGTCGGCCAGGCACCGAGTCAGGCCGGCACGCGCACCAACCATTGGCAATTGCTGCTGAACCTGTTGGTGTGGGCACTGTTTCTGCTGGCGGCGGCCCGGCCGGTGTACGTGGAAAAACCCATCGAACGCCAGCAACCGGTGCGCGACCTGATGCTGGCCATCGACATCTCCCAGTCCATGGAAACCACCGATTTCACCGCCGCCAACGGCGAGAAAATCAATCGACTGGCAGCGGTCAAGGAAGTCGTGCATGGCTTTATCGACAAGCGCAAAGAAGATCGTCTCGGCCTGATCGTGTTCGGCAGTGGCGCTTACCCGCAAGCACCATTGACCCTTGATCACGCCAGTCTTTCGCTGTTGCTGGACGACACCGGCATCGGCATGGCCGGCCCCAACACCGCGATTGGCGATGCCATTGGCTTGAGTCTGAAACTGCTTGATCAGGCCCATGAACAGGAAAAAGTGCTGATCCTGCTCACCGACGGCAACGACACCAGCAGCGCGATCACCCCGGACCACGCAGCGCAAATGGCGGCGGCCAAAGGCGTAGTGATTCACACCATCGGCATTGGCGATCCACATGCCGCTGGTGAGGCCAAGGTCAACTTGCAGGGCTTGCAGCAGATCGCCGACGCCACCGGTGGCAAGTTCTTCCGCGCAGAAGACCGCGACGCGCTGGACCAGGTCTACAGCACCCTCGACACACTCACCCCACATCAAGTGAAAACCCTCAGTCATCAGCCCAAGCGCGACCTGTTCTGGTGGCCGCTCGGGGCCGCGATCGCCTTGCTTGCGCTCTATCACTTGTGCGCCATGCTGCGGCCTCGCTTGTCCATCGCGCGTCAGCGCCAGGAAGCTTGAGATGGACATCAACCTCGGCGACTTCCACTTCCTGCGTCCGCTTTGGCTGTTGCTGCTGCCCTTCGCCGCACTGTTGCCACTGCTGTGGCGCCGCAGCCGCGACTTGCAACGGCGTTTGCGCAGCAACATCGCCGAGCACCTGTTGCAGCACTTGCTGATCACCCCCCGGGACCAGCAACGGCTAAGACCGGTGCATCTGGTCTGCGCGCTTTTGATGCTGGGAGCGGTTGCCGCCGCCGGGCCGACTTGGGAACAGGATCGCCCGGAATTCCTGGAAAACCGTGCGCCGCTGATCATCGCCATTGACCTGTCACCGTCGATGGACGCCAGCGACGTGCAACCCAGCCGGCTCGAAGCGGCCAAGCACAAGCTGCATGACCTGATCCAGCGTCGTTCCGGCGCGCGCAATGCGCTGATCGCCTATGCCGGCAGCGCACACCTGGTACTGCCGCCTACCGACGATCCGGCCCTGCTCGACAGTTTCATTCAGGCCTTGGGCACCGACCTGATCGGCAAACCGGGGAAAAATGTCGGGGGGGTGATCGATCAGGCCAAACGCCTGCTGGCGGCGGAAAAAACCCCAGGCACCCTGTTGCTGATTACCGACGGCGCCGATACCTCGGGCCTGGCGGGCCTGGACCAGCAACTGGCCGACAGCGCGCTGCAGGTGCTGATCCTCGCGGTCGGCAGCGAAGACGGCGGGCTCATCCACAACGCCAACGGCCAGCCACGCACCGACAGCAATGGTCGCCCGGTACTGGGCAGTTTTGATCAGGCAGCACTCAGGCAACTCGCGTCAGCCATGGATGCGCCGCTGGGCAGCCTGACGCTCAATGACGACGACCTGGATTGGATCGAACTGCACGCTCAACAGCATTTCCAGAGTGCCAGTGACGAACAGCGCGAGCTGCACTGGAAGGACGCGGGCTACTGGCTGTGCTGGCCGCTGCTGTTGATCGCGTTTTTCAGTGTGCGCAAGGGCTGGATCCTGAACTGGATGGCCGGTTTCCTACTGCTCATCGGCGTTGGCCTGCAACCTGCTCCGGCGCAGGCGAATGCGCTGGTCGACGCATTTTTCACTCCGGACCAGCAAGGTCGCTGGGCCTTCGAACATGAGCATTTCCCGCAGGCCGCCGCGCATTTCGTCGATCCGTACTGGAAAGGCATCGCCGCCTACAACGCTGCCGATTTCGACCTGGCCCTGGCCAGCTTCGCGCGGCTGCAGACGCCACAGGCCTATTTCTACCTGGGCAACATTTACGTGCGCCGCTTCAAATTCGACGAGGCCATCGCGGCCTACACCCAGGCGTTGAAGTTGCAGCCGCAATTCCCTGAGGCGACGGCCAATCTTGCCTTGGCGATTGCGTTGCAGAAGGACACCGAAAGCGCCGAACAAAATGCTCCCGAAGTCAAACCGGACGAAATCAAGATGGACAAGGCGCCGGGCAAGGGCCAGAGCAAAGCGCTGCAAACCGAACAGGCAGCTTCGGATGAGCTGTGGTTGCAGAACCTGACGACATCGCCAGCCAGGTTCCTGAAGCAGAAATTCAGTTTGCAGGATCAAATGGGGCCAAAGCCATGATCAATGTCCGGAACCGTGTCGCGCCCTTCGCGAGCAGGCTCGCTCCCACAAGGGATCTTTGTACACCACAGATTCCCTGTGGGAGCGAGCCTGCTCGCGAAGACGCCAGATCAATCACCACAAGGTTCGGCGCCTTGCTCCTTTGCATGATCAGCACCACCACCCTCGCCGCCGAACCCGAGCTTCGCGTCCAGGCCAGCCTGCAACCCGCCGATTCCGCCATGGTCGGCAGCCTCATCGAATTGCACCTGGATGTGCTCACCGACACCTGGTTTACCAGCGCACCCACCCTGCCCGACCTGAAGTTGCCGGGTGCACTGGTGTTGCCGCCAGACGGCCACGCCGAACACCTGAACCAGACGCTCGATGGCAAATCCTTCACCGGCATGCGCTACAGCTACTTGATCACACCCAACGTCGCGCGGGCTTTCGATATTGCGCCACTGACAGTACGGGTCACCCCGGGCCAGGCGACGACTGAGCTCAGTGCGCAAAGCCAACCGTTGCACTTCACTGCGACACAACCGCCGGGGTTCGCACCCGCAGAGCCGGTACTGGTGGCACAGGGGCTGCGTTTCACCCAGAACATCATCAAGCCGGCCACTGCGTTGAAAGTCGGCGACAGCCTCACCCGCCAATTGACCCTGCAAGCCGACGGCGCCCTCGCCATGTCGTTGCCGACGCCAGCGCTGGGGGATGTCAGTGGTCTCAGTCGTTACCCGAAAAATCCCCAGGTCAGCACCCTGGACGACGGTCGCGGCCACTTCACGGGTGGTCAGCGCATCGACAGCGTGACTTACCGGATCGACTCCGAAGGCCATCACAGCTTGCCCGCCATCGAATTGAAATGGTGGGACGCAAGCAGCCAGCAGGCCCGCACCGCGCACGTCCCCGCCGTGGACTTCGACGCCGTAGCCAATAGTAGTTATCGGCCGGTGTTCTCCCTCAGCGATGACCTGAAAAAACTCGGCCAGCAAAACCGCCTGCACCTCTCGGGGTACACCTTTGGCCTGCTGGCGCTGCTATTGGGCGTGGCGCTGCTTGTGTGGTTGGCGCGTCCGTTGATTCATCGTGCGCGCCTCGGCTGGCAGGCTCGACGCGCTGCACTTCGCGCAGCCTGGCTTGAATCTGCCGAGTACGCCTGGCGGCAGATCCCGCCACAACTGCAGGGCCAGCCCGCGCAGTTGAGTGCCCTGTACCTGTGGACCCGGCGCCGCCGCAAGGGCTTGAGACTGACCGCTTTCGGCGCACGCCTGCAAGCGTTCCTGCGTGCGTGCTATGGCCGGCAACCGACAAAAGACCAGGCACTGCTCCAACTCAGGCAATCCTTGGCTACGCTGCATAGTCAGGCCGAAAACAATCAAGAATCAGTTGCTAGCGCACTACGACCACTCAACCCCGTTCACGAGAAGGATTTCCCATGACGAGCCCGATAGCGCACCGCCAGTTCCACGGGTTAAAGCTGCTGCTGGCATTGGCCCTGAGCCTGCCAATGCTGGTCCAGGCCGCTGAACCATTGCCGTCATGGAATGACGGCCCGTCGAAAAAGAACATCATCGAATTCGTCCAGGCGGTGACCGATCAAGGTAGCAAGGACTTCGTCAAACCCGAGGACCGTATCGCCGTGTTCGATAACGACGGCACCTTGTGGAGCGAGCAGCCGATGTACTTCGAACTGCTGTTTGCCCTGGAAGAGGTCAAGCGTACGGCGGCGCAGCATCCGGAATGGAAAACCACCCAGCCATTCCAGGCCGTGCTGGAAAACGATCACCAGGCCCTGGCCGCCAGTGGCCTTGAAGGCATGATGAAAATCTTCGGTGCAACCCACACCGGCATGACCACAGAAGCCTTCGACGATTACGCCAAGACCTGGCTGAGCCAGGCACGTCACCCGAAAACCGGCAAGCCGTACACCGAAATGATCTTCCAGCCGATGCTGGAAATGCTTGACTACCTGCGCAGCCAGGACTTCAAGACCTACATCGTTTCCGGTGGCGACACCGGCTTCATGCGCGCCTTCGCCGAAAAGGTCTACGGCATCCCCCCCGAGCAGGTGATCGGCACCACATTCGTCACCTCGTTTGAGTACAAGGATGGCCAGGCGTCGATCCTGCGCACCCCGAAACTGGCGCATAACGACGACGGGCCGGGCAAGCCGGTGAGCATCGACGCCGTGATCGGGCGTCGACCGATTCTCGCGTTCGGCAACTCCGACGGCGACCTGCAAATGCTGCAGTGGACTGCGGCCGGCACCGGCAAACGTTTCATGGGGCTGGTGCATCACACCGACGCCAAGCGTGAATGGGCCTACGACCGCCAATCGCAGATCGGCCGTCTGGACAAGGCCTTGGACGAAGCAAAAGCCCGTGGCTGGACCGTTGTCGACATGGCTGCCGAATGGCGCCGGATCTATCCGTTCGATGCCGCCACACCCGAGCAAGTGCAATAAAAAAGCGTGACGCAGGACCGTAATGAACGTTTGTCGCACCGAGCGACTCAAGCAAAAGGAGCAAGTCGTATGACTGGCATACGCAAGTGGATACCGAAGGCGGCCTTGCTGGCGGCTTCGGTGATGGCGTTCTCGGCCACGGCCGGGGCCGCGGACAAGCCCAACATTCTCGTGATCTTCGGCGACGACATCGGCCAGACCAATATCAGCGCCTATTCTTTCGGCGTGGTCGGCTACAAAACCCCCAATATTGACCGCATCGCCAAGGAAGGCATGATGTTCACCGACTATTACGCGGAGAACAGTTGCACGGCCGGTCGTTCAACCTTCATTACCGGCCAGTCCCCACTGCGCACCGGCCTGTCCAAAGTGGGCATGCCGGGCGTGCCGGTGGGTTTGCAGGCCAGGGACGTGACCATTGCCCAGGTACTCAAGGCCAAGGGCTACGCAACGGGTCAGTTCGGCAAAAACCATTTGGGGGACAAGGACGAGTACCTGCCCACCAATCATGGCTTTGACGAGTTCTTCGGCAACCTCTACCACCTCAACGCCGAAGAAGAACCGGAACGCCCCTACTGGCCGAAGGACGATGCCGAGTTCGTCAAGGCAGCCTCTCCGCGCGGCGTGATCCACAGCTTTGCCGATGGCAAGATCGAAGACACCGGCGCGCTGACCAAAAAACGCATGGAAACCATCGACGACGAAACCACCGCCGCCGCCCAGGCGTTCATCGAGAAACAGGCCAAGGCGGACAAACCGTTCTTTGTCTGGATGAACACCACCCGCATGCATGCCTTCACTCACGTGCGCGAATCCATGCAGGGCCAGAGCGGCATGCCTGGTAACGATTATGCCGACGGCATGCTCGAGCATGACGGCGACGTCGGTAAGTTGCTCAAGACGCTGGATGACCTGAAGATCACTGATAACACCATCGTGGTCTACACCACCGACAACGGCCCAAACCAATGGTCCTGGCCGGATGCGGCGACCACGCCGTTCCGCAACGAGAAGAACTCAAACTGGGAAGGCGCTTTCCGGGTACCGGCGATGATCCGCTGGCCTGGCCATGTCAAACCTGGCGAAGTGTCGACCCAGATGTTTTCCGGGCTGGACTGGTTCCCGACCCTGTTGGCAGCTGTCGGCGATACCGATATCAAGGATCGCCTGCTCAAGGGGGCCGATGTCGGTGGGAAAAACTTCAAGGTGCACCTGGACGGTTACAACCAGCTGGACTACCTGACTGGCAAGACCGACAAGAGTGCGCGTAACGAGTTCTTCTACTTCAGCGATGATGGTCAGTTGGTGAATATGCGGATGGGCGATTGGAAAATCGTTTATTGCGAGCAGCGTGCACCCGGCGGTCTGCAGGTTTGGAGCGAACCCTTTACCTGCCTGCGTGTACCCAAGCTCTTCAACCTGCGAATGGACCCGTACGAGCGGGCCGACGTCGTGTCTGACCAATACTATGATTGGCTGACCAAGAACGACTACTTGCTCATGCAAGCCACCCAGAAGGCCGCGACCTTCTTGCAAACCTTTGTCGATTACCCGCCTAGCCAACGCCCGGCGAGCTTCAGTATCGACCAGATACAAAGTGAGGTTGACAAGAAAATCGCAGAAAAAATGAAAGCTGGTGCCAAGTAAGACCGCTTGACCGCCGCTCGCCTTAACCGGCGGGCGGCGATCGTTCCCACGCTCTGCGTGGGAACGATCAACGTGTGAATTCGAATTCTTTTCAAGGCAACGAACCTATGTCCTCACGTGTCGCCAGTAAGTCGTCGGCCATGCCTGCCCCCCACGTCGCCTCCCCGGCGCTGTTGATCCCCGCCCTGTTGCTGTTCGTCTCCGGTGCCGCGGCGCTGGTGTATCAGGTGCTGTGGATCAAGCAGCTGTCGCTGGTGGTGGGCGTCGAGGTGTACGCCATCACCACCGGGATCAGTGCGTTTTTTGCCGGCCTGGCGTTGGGTGGTTTGTTGTTCGGCCGCTGGGCGGACCGCTTGCGGCAACCGGTCCTGCTGTATGCCGGGCTGGAAGTGCTGGTGGCGGTACTGGGTGTCGGTGCGACCTTCGCCATGAGCCTGGCGGCCAGTCCGTTTGCCTGGCTGGAGCAACAGGTGGGCCTGTTGGCCTGGGTGTTGCCGTTTGCGCTGGTGGGCATCCCGGCGTTGCTGATGGGCGGCACGCTGCCGGTGTTGGTGCGCTCCCTGGCCGCCGATCCACAACAACTGGGCAAGGCCGGTGGTCACCTCTACGCGGCCAACACCGCGGGCGCCATTGCCGGCACTCTGCTCGCCGCCTTCACACTGATTGCCACCCTCGGCGTGCGCGGCTGCGCCCTGGCCGCCGCGATGCTCAATCTGCTGGCTGCAGCAGGTGCCTTGTGGTTTCAGCGCCAGCGTTCGCTGCCCGTTGAAACGCCGGCCAGACATCACGCCGACAAAGCCCCGGACCGCTTGGCCCTGTGGCTGTATTCGATTGCCGGCGGCGTGGCCCTGGGTTACGAAGTGGTCTGGTCGCAATCCATCGTGCAATTCATGAGTACGCGCACTTATGCGTTTGCCGTGGTGTTGGCGACATACCTCACCGGGCTATTTCTGGGGAGCGCCCTGCTCGCCCGTCGGGTTGATCGCCTGCGCGATCCCTGGGGTGTGTTCGGCCTGCTGATCGCCGGTGCCGGCTTGATCGCATTGCTCGAAATCGCCCTGCTCGGGCGGTGGCTGGTGCTCGCGCAAAGCATGGTCGAAGCCTGGGTGCTGTCATGGGGCGCCAGTGAACTGCTCGGCATGAGCGCACGCTTCGCCGTGGCGGCGCTGAGCATCGTGTTTGTACCCACGGTGCTGCTCGGCGCGGCGTTTCCCGTGGCCCTGCGCTTGAGCGTCGGGCGCGACCATGTAGGACGCAACGTCGGTGAGGTGGTGGCGTTCAATACCCTCGGCGGTATCGTCGGGGTGATGCTCTGCGGCTTTGTGCTGATCCCGCTGTTGGGCCTGGTTCGAACCCTGGGACTGCTGGCGATCATTGCTGCGGGTATCGGCTACTTTGCCGTGCGCAAGGGCCACGGCGTGAAAAAGGGACGGCGCCAGGGCGTCATCGCGGTCGGCCTGGTTTCGGTGGCACTGGCCCTGCTGACCCCCGTGGACAAGCTGGCCAGCCTGCTGCCCGGCGCGCGTAACGGCACGTTGGCGTTCTACGAGGAGGGGCGCGGCGGCACTGTCGCCGTGGTCACCCAGGGCAAGGGTCAGAGAGCGTTCCAGCGCTTGTATATCCAGGGTGTGTCCAACACCGGCGACGCCATGCCTTCGCTGCGCTACATGCGGATTCAGGCGCTGCTGCCGCTGTTGATCCACAATGGCGACCCGCGTTCGGCGCTGGTGATCGGTTTCGGCACGGGCATCACCGCGGGCGCCTTGACCCGCTATCCGGGCCTGGAACACCGCGTTGTGGCTGAACTGCTGCCGTCGGTGGTCAAGGCCGCGCCGCTGTTCAAGGGCAACTTCAATGCCGCGGCCGATCCGGGTGTCGACGTGCGCCTGCGCGACGGTCGCCAGGAACTCCTGCGCAATCCCCAGCGCTACGACCTGATCACCCTCGAACCGCCACCGCCCTCAGCGGCCGGCGTGGTCAACCTATACTCCCGGGACTTCTACCAGTTGGCCGCCAGCCGCTTGCAGAACCAGGGCCTGGTCGCCCAGTGGTTGCCTTTGCCCACGCAGAACATCGACGACTCGCGTTCACTGGTGCGCAGCTTTCTCGATGCCTTCCCTTACGCCACGCTGTGGACCAGCGAGTTCCACGAGATGCTGCTGGTGGGGTCGCTTGCGCCAATCGAGCTGGATGCCGCCAGGATCACTCAACGTTTCCAGCAGGACAGTGTGCGCAGCACCTTGCAGGATGTCGGTATCGGCTCGGCTGCCGCCTTGCTCGCGACCTGGGTCACTGATCGCGCCGGCCTGGAACGCTTCGCCGCCGATGCACCGGCGGTGACGGATGATCAGCCGCGCATCGAATACGCGCCGTGGGTGCGGGCCAAGGAAATCAGCCGAGTGCTGCCGGCCCTGCTGGACTTGCACCAACCGCCGGTGCTGGTGAACGCGGATCAAGGGTTCAGCGAGCGAATGAACGCCCATCGGCAACGCCTGATGCAGTTCTACCGGGCGAGCCTGCACGCCTATGACGGAGATCGGGATGCCTGGGCCAGGGATGTACGTGAGGTGATGCGCGGGGATGGCGGGAATCCGTATTACCGCTGGTTTGTCGGGGAGTGATCAGTTGTCTTTCAAACCGCTTTCGCGAGCAGGCTCGCTCCCACAGTGGATTGCGTTCATAAACGAATTTTGTGTACGACACAGACCAAATGTGGGAGCGAGCCTGCTCGCGAAGAGGACATCAGCCCCGACGCAACCATTTGACAGACGCCGGCCATCCGGCAAAGCTGCATCGAGCTTGTACGCGCGCCTGACGGCAAACGCACCTGGACTACGGAAGTCGTAATGCCGAAACATAAAAATAAAGCAGCAAACCCAAACCCTGATGCGCAACCGACCCTGATTCATCGATACCTGTTCCCGGTCACCATCGGCGTCTTGTTGCTGGCGGTCGCGGGCATCGGCTGGTTTCTGCTGCACAGCCAACCCGCTCCGCTGACCTATGCGCCGGTCAACACACCTGTCGCGCAACCCGTCAAGCCGCCGTCGCAACCCGTCGCCGTGGCGCCGGCAACGATGGTCGACGAACAGCAATGCCAAGGCTGCCACAGTGCACAGGTCAAGGACTGGCAAGGTTCCCATCACCAATTGGCGATGCAGGAGGCCAACGCCCAGACCATGCTCGGCGACTTCAACAACGTCACCTTCAAGGCCGAAAACGAAACCACCCGGTTTTCGCGCAAGGATGACGGATTCTGGGTCAACACGCCGGGCATCGACGGCAAGAACGCCGACTTCAAGGTCGCCTACACCTTTGGTATCGCACCCTTGCAGCAATACCTGATCGAGGTCGGCGAAGGTCGCTTGCAAGCCCTCGGCATCGCTTGGGATACCGAGAAGCATCGCTGGTTTCATCTCTATCCAGGCCAGGGTGTGACCTTCAAGGACCCGCTGCATTGGAGCAAGCCGAGCCAGAACGCCAATTTCATGTGCGTCGAGTGCCATACCACCGGCTACAAGCGCAATTTCGATGCCGCGAAAAACACCTTCGACAGCCAGTGGAACAGCCTTGGCGTCGGCTGCCAGGCCTGCCACGGCCCGGCCTCCAATCATCTGCAATGGACGGCGAAAAAAGGCGATCTGATCCACTCGGGTTTCGCCGTCGACCTCAAGGACAAGAACGCGACCGTCGAGATTGAAACCTGTGCCCGCTGTCACTCGCGTCGTGCGCCACTGGGCGACGGTTTTACCGTTGGCAAGCGCCTGATGGACGACTACCTGCCAAGCGCCCTGACCCGTGAACTGTATGCCCTTGACGGCAAAATCAAGGATGAAGTGTTCGAACACGGCTCGTTCGCCCAGAGCAAAATGTTCGACAAGGGCGTGCGCTGCAGCAACTGCCACAACCCCCACAGCACCGAACTCAAGGCGCCGGGCAATGGCGTTTGCCTGCAATGCCACAACACGGCTGGCAAGACCTCCGTCGAAGGTGTCGATGGCAAAGGCCTGCAAGCGAAGAACTACGACTCCATCGAACACACCCGTCACACCATGGGCCAACCAGGTTCGCAGTGCATCGATTGCCATATGCCCGGCAAGTTTTATATGGGCAATGACTTTCGGCACGACCACAGTTTCAGCATCCCCAACCCCGAGCGGGCGAAAAAACTCGGTACGCCGGACGCCTGCCTGACTTGTCACCAGGGCAAGGCCGGTGACAAGGTCACCGAGCAGTTCAAACTCTGGAACACCTCCACCGCCGCGCAGGCTCCGCGTTACGACGAAAGCCTGTGGCTGATCCGCAATGGCCAGCCTGGCGCCGCACAAGCCCTGTACGAGCAGCTGCAACGCAGCAACCTGCCCGCGATTCAACGGGCGACACTGCTCGCCGAATTACCGCTGTACCCCAGCGAACAGGCGCTGAAACTGGCCACCCGGGACTTGAGCAACCCGGCGCCGCAAGTGCGTGAAAGCGCCGTACGGGCGATCAGCGCTTTCTTGCCACCGCCGGAGCGTGCGCCGCTGTTGACACCGTTGCTGAGCGATCCGGTGAAGGCTGTACGCATTGCCGCGGCCCGGGATTTGCTCAGCGTGGCACGCAATGGCCTGGGCGCGGCCCAAGACAAATGGAACGCGGCCATCACCGAATATGAGAACGTGCAAAAAAGCCTGGCCGAACGCGCCGAAGCCAACCTCAACCTGGCCATGCTGTATCAGGCCAGCGGTCGCAGTGGCGAAGTCGAAGGCTTGCTGCGCACTTCACTCAAGCGCGACCCGGACTTTTATCCGGCGCTGGTGACACTGGTGCAATGGCTGGAAGCCAATGGTCGCGGCCAGGAAGCCCAAGCGCTGCTGGCGCAAAGCCTCAAGGCACACCCCGACGCCGCTCTGCTGCAACACACCCAGGGCCTGGCGCTGGTGCGTGCCGGCCAACCCGCACAGGCCATGCCCTTCCTGCGCAGGGCCGCACAACTGGAACCGCAGAGCGGACAATACGGCTATGTGCTGGCGGTGGCCCTGCATGACAGCGGCGAGATCGATGCCGCGTGCGAAGAACTGGAAAGGCTGTTGAAAGTGCAGCCAGCCGACCGAAATGCGCGGTTGTCGCTGATCCAGTACTACCTCGATAACGGCCAGGAACCGAAGGCCCAGGTGCTGTTGCAGGGCTGGAAGAAAATGAACATGGGGGATCCGGCGTTGAAGTGATCGGGGGCTGATCCAATGGCCCCTTCGCGAGCAAGCCCGCTCCCACATTGGATCTGTGTGGGTCACAGATTTTGTGAATGCCAAGGATCAAATGTGGGAGCGGGCTTGCTCGCGAAAGCGTCAGCCCCGCCAATGCTTAATTTACGTCAACGCCGCCGAAACAACGGTCGCGGCTCAATCACCGAGCGCCCATACAACACGCTCATCCCCGCCAGCCCCTTGAGCGCATCCTCGGCGGATTTGTCTTCACGCACCGCAAAGCTGTCGAACCCACATTGGCGCATATGACTGAGCTGATCACGCAACACATCACCCACGGCGCGCAACTCACCGTTCCAGCCCAATCGCGTGCGCAGCAAATAGGCCTGGCTATAGGCCCGACCGTCGCGAAAACTCGGGAAATCCAGGGCAATCAACCGCAACTGGCCAAACCACAGCTCAAGGCCTTCCACCTCATCATCAGGTCCCAGCCAGATTGCGTTTTGCTGCGGATTTTCCAGCCAGCGGGCCAGCGGCAAAATCACCTGGCCCTCAGGCAACGGCGCCTCAAGATCCCGAACCAGCGTCCAGGGATCATCCTCGACAATCCGTGCCCCGCCCTCTTGCAAACACAACAGATTGTTCATGCCGACACCTCCAGCGCTGACGGATAAACCGCCTCTTTGAACGGCTCCAGGCCGATGCGCTGCAAGGTATCGACAAACAGCTCCTCGCTTTCGCGGTAACGCACGAACGTGTCGACGATCTGTTCGACTACCGCAGGCACTTGCGCAGCGCTGAACGACGGGCCGATGGCCTTGCCCAACGCGCTGTTCTTGCCCTGGGCGCCACCGAGGGTGATCTGGTACCACTCGCTGCCGTTCTTATCGACACCCAGAATGCCGATGTTGCCGATGTGGTGATGACCGCAGGCGTTCATGCAGCCGGAGATGTTGAGGCTGATGTCGCCCAGGTCATGCAGGTAATCGAGGTCTTCGAAGCGCGCTTGAATGGCTTGGGCGATGGGGATCGACTTGGCGTTGGCCAGTGCACAGAAATCCCCCCCGGGGCAGGCGATGATGTCGGTGAGCAAACCGACGTTGGCGCAGCCGAGGTTGTGTTCGCACGCCAGGCGCCAGAGCGAGAACAAGTCGGCTTTTGGCACGTCCGGCAGCACGATGTTTTGCTCATGGGCGATGCGAATCTCGCCAAAACCGAAATGCTCGGACCACTGCGCCACCGCCTCCATTTGCGTGGCCGTGACATCCCCCGGCGGTGCGCTGCCGCCCGGCTTGGTCGACAGCACCACGCTGGCATACCCCGGTACCTTGTGTGCCTGTACATTGCGCAGCACCCAACGGGCGAACGCCGGGTCCTGGGCCAGCTGCGTGCCGAATTCAAGGCTGGTATCCGCCAGTTCGCGATATCGCGGCGCAACGAAGGCACTGGCCACGCGCTCGAACTCATCAAGGGTCAGTTGTGCCGGACCATCCTTGATATGCGTCCACTCTTCCTCGACTTCCCTGGCGAACGCTTCGATGCCCAGGGCTTTTACCAGAATCTTGATCCGCGCCTTGTACTTGTTGTCCCGCCGGCCATGGCGGTTATACACCCGCAGCACCGCCTCGACGTAGGACAGCAGGTGCTGCCACGGCAAGCCTTGGCGAATCTGCAAGCCAAGGATCGGCGTGCGCCCAAGGCCGCCGCCAACAATGACCCGCAGCAGCATTTGCCCGTCGTCACCGGGATAAAGATAGAGGCCGATGTCGTGCATCATGATTGCCGCGCGATCCTGCTCAGCCGAGCAGATGGCGATCTTGAACTTTCGTGGCAGGTAGAGGAATTCCGGGTTGATGGTCGACCATTGCCGCAGGATTTCCGCCAGCGGCCGCGGGTCGATCATTTCATCGGCCGCAACCCCGGCAAAGGCTTCGGTGGTGATGTTGCGCACGCAGTTGCCGGACGTCTGGATGGCGTGCATGTTGACCTGGGCCAGGCGTTCGAGGATGTCCGGCACCTGGGCCAGTTCGATCCAGTTGAACTGCATGTTCTGGCGCGTCGTGAAGTGGCCGTAGCCGCGATCGTAATCCCGGGCGATGCTCGCCAGCGTGCGCATCTGCCGGGCACTCAGGGTGCCGTAGGGAATGGCGACGCGCAGCATGTAGGCGTGTTTTTGCATGTACAGGCCGTTTTGCAGGCGCAACGGCAGGAACTCTTCCTCGCTCAGTTCGCCCGCCATGAAGCGTTCGACCTGATCGCGAAACTGCGCAACCCGCTCGAACACCAGTGCCCGGTCATAGTCGTCGTACTGATACATCTGGCTACCTCATCAGGAGTGATCGGGCTCTGTTGCCAATGCCTGGCGCGACCCTTGTGGGAGCGAGCCTGCTCGCGAAGGCGGAGTACCAGGCGACATCGATATTGAATGTGCCGGACGCTTCGCGAGCAGGCTCGCTCCCACAGGTTGGGCGGCATTAACTGCGGCTCGTTTCGAGGCAATGACTATGGACCCGTGCCGGTTTTCATTACAGATTCAGCTATTCATGAAAAAACCGTATCAGAATTAGAGGCGTCCAATTTGACTCGCTGCAGATCTGATCCGCATAAATCAGTTTTTCCTGAGTCTGTTTTGTTTTGGCCACGGTTTTTACAGTGCACGTCATTGCAACCGTGGAAGCATTGAGCATGAGCACAACAACTATCGGACAGGCTTATAACTACAAGGTCGTCCGCCAATTCATCGTGGCAACCGTGATCTGGGGCATCGTGGGGATGGCGATGGGCGTCTGGATCGCGTCGCAACTGGTGTGGCCGCAGTTGAACCTGGACCTGCCGTGGACCACTTTCGGGCGCCTGCGCCCGCTGCACACCAGCCTGGTGATTTTCGGATTTGCCGGCAGCGCGCAGTTCGCCGCCAGTTATTACGCGGTGCAGCGTACCTGCCAGGTGCGACTGTTCTCGGACAAGCTCGCAGCCTTCACGTTCTGGGGCTGGCAATCGGTCATCGTCGTGATGCTCATCACGTTGCCGCTGGGCTACACCACCACCAAGGAATACGCCGAGATCGAGTTCTCCGGCGCGGTGTGGATGACCCTGGTATGGGTGGCCTACGCCATCGTGTTCTTCACCACTGTGGTGCAGCGCAAGACCCGGCACATCTATGTCGGCAACTGGTTCTTCGGCGCGTTCATCGTGGTGATTACGATGCTGCACGTGGTCAACCACTTGGCGATTCCGGTGGACTGGTTCAAATCCTATCCGGTGTATTCGGGGGCAACCGACGCCATGGTCCAGTGGTGGTACGGGCACAACGCCGTGGGCTTTTTCCTGACCACCGGTTTCCTTGGGATGATGTACTACTTCGTGCCCAAGCAAGCGAACCGGCCGGTGTATTCCTATCGTTTGTCGATCGTGCACTTCTGGGCGCTGATCACTTTGTACATCTGGGCAGGTCCGCACCATTTGCACTACACCGCCTTGCCGGACTGGGCGCAGTCACTGGGCATGGCCATGTCGCTGATCCTGTTGGCACCGAGCTGGGGCGGAATGATCAACGGCATGATGACCCTTTCGGGCGCCTGGCATAAGTTGCGCACCGACCCGATCCTGCGTTTCCTGGTGCTGTCCCTGGCCTTCTACGGCATGTCGACCTTCGAAGGGCCGATGATGGCGATCAAGACGGTCAACGCCCTCTCCCACTACACCGACTGGACCATTGGCCACGTGCACGCCGGGGCCCTCGGCTGGGTGGCGATGATCACCTTCGGCGCGACTTACCACATGGTGCCGAAGGTCTTCGGTCGCGCACAGATGTTCAGCACTCCGCTGATCAACCTGCACTTCTGGCTCGCCACTATCGGCACCGTGCTGTACATCGCCTCGATGTGGGTCAACGGCATCACCCAAGGCCTGATGTGGCGTGCGATCAACGATGACGGCACGCTGACCTACTCCTTCGTCGAAGCCTTGCAGGCCAGCCATCCGGGGTTCGTGGTGCGCTTTGCCGGTGGCGTGTTGTTCCTCACGGGCATGCTGGTGATGGCTTACAACGTGTGGCGTACCGTACGGGTGTCCGAAGTGGCGATGGCGGAAAGTGAGGCGCAGATAGCCTGATGACTGAAGTCCTGTTGAATATCCTGGGGGTGGTGTTCCTGTGGTGCACCATCGAATACTGCTTGCGCCATCAGACCGCCGAAAGCCTGGACGATGCCAGCCTGGTGCCGTTTGCCGATGACCCGGAAGTCGCCCGGCGAGTGGAGGCCGCTACCGGCAAGCGGATAAACGCGGTCGCGCCGCAAGAGCCAAAGCCGGGTTGGGGCAAAATCGAAATCTGACCTACAACCCATTCATTGTGGGAGCGAGCCCGCTCGCGAAGACGGGCTGACAGTCGACATCGATATTGACTGATTCATCGCTTTCGCGAGCAGGCTCGCTCCCACAGGGGGATTCACAGTGTCGCGAAAACTCAGCCGCGTTCGCGCGGAATCAGGCTCTGCAACTGCTGCGCCAGGAAATCCGCATCGAAGACAAAGGTATCCGGATCTTTAAGACCATTGGTCTTGCGCCACTGCCAGCCATTGGACGATGGCATGCACACCAGTGAAACACTGCCGTAGCGCGCAGCGGTAAAGCCCATCACTGCCAGGGAAATCTGCCCACCGGCACCCATCACATCCGGCACGAACTCCACCGGTTTGCCGGCGATCGTAATGCTCAGCTTTTCAGTCTTGAAGGTAGACGTCTCCACCGGAACACTCGGCCCGGACGCGACATACGCTTCGCGGCTCACCTCCAGCAGATTCGGTGCCAGAACCGGCTCCAGCCACTGCTGGATCTGATCGAACAACTCCCCAATGCGCTTGGCCCACTCGGCCGATTGTGTCTCGAACAGCTGCTTTTTGTGCGCTTCGCTGTCTGCGTAGTGACGAAGCATCTCGCCCAGTTGCCGTACGTCGTCCATTGCGGTGTTCCTTTGATTGAAGCGGTGCTGCGGACATTGAGCATGGCAGATGCGCGCCGCCGGCGTACGACTAAAAGCGCGAGTGGTATGGATCAATCGCACTTGGGCATGCGGCGCAAGCGCGCCATGCTCAAGGTATCGACGTAGACGCCATCGCGCACCGCATAGTCGCGAAACAGCCCTTCGGTCTCGAAACCGAACTTGCGGTACAGGCTGATGGCGGCTTCGTTGTCGGCATACACGCTCAGTTCGACCCGTCGCAGGTTCATCCAGTTGTCAGCAATATCCAGCACCGCCGCCAACAGTTTCGAACCCACGCCCTTGCCCTGCCATTGGGAAGCAACGCCCATGCCGAAGCTGCCTGCGTGGCTGCGGCGGATGCGTGGAAACTGTTCCAGGGTAATGCTACCGATAACCGTCCCTTGATGCAGGGCCACCAATTGCACGACCCGCTCATTGTCCGTCTCCACGCGTTTTTGCCAAGTCTCGGAGGATGGAAACGGCATTTGCAGCGTCTGACGGGCGACGACCGGTTCGTGGTAAAGCGCGGTGATGCCCGGGACGTGGGAATGATTGAGGCGTTCGAGGGTTATGACAGCGTCGGTGCCGGTCATGGGTGATTCATCCTTGATAGAGACATGGCCGTTCACTCTACAACGCATCCAACATGGAAAAACACCCTGTAGGAGCGAGCATGCTCGCGATGGTCGTCAACGATGACGCGGGATACCTGATGCCCCGCGGCGCTCCCAGGTTTTTCGTCGGAACGCCGCCCGGAGCATGCTCGCTCCTACAGGAACCATTCCCGCCGCTCTTCGAAGGTGCCGAGGATCAACTCGACAATCGTCTGCACCTGCGCATCGCCCTCGGCCTCGGCATTCACCGCCAGCCACACCTGGCGCTGCATCGGCTGGCTGAACAACCCCGGCAAACCGATCAAGCCACGGTCGAAATAGCTCATGTAGGCAGGCAACAGGCCGATGCAGGCGCTGCAACGGACCATCTCCAGCATCAGTGGATAGGAATGCGACTGCACGACCCCGGCCAGGCGCTGGTCGACCAGGTCGTTCCAGGACCGAAAACTGTCGATCTGTCGATCATGCTGCCATTGCACCAGCATGAAATCGGCCAGGTCATCGAGACCGGCCGGCCGCGCGGCGACTCGTGAATAGCGTTTGGCGATGTGCGGTAGATAGTCGAGCCGCGCCAGGCATCTGGGCTCGTTGACGGCAAAACTCGGTCCCGGCGTTGGCGAGCCGATGCCTGTCATCCATACCACGACATCGGCACTGACCGCCTGCAGGGACAATTCGCTGTCGAGGGTAATGATGTCCAGGCGCGCGCTGGCATTGCGTCGCAGCAACGCCACCAGATCGCGACCGAGGATGTCGTGCAGGATCGTCTCGGCCACCGCCAGGCGCACCACAGGTTGCTCGAGCACCGGCAGGTCGCGTTCATGCGCCAGGGCGGTCAGCTGCTTGTGCAGTTGCAGGCCGTCACGACTGAGTACCAGGCCATTCTCCGATGGGCTGAACAGCGAACACCGCAGCTGTTTTTCAAGCTGTGCCAAATGCTTGCGCAACCGGGTTGCCTTGATGTTGAGGCGCCGCGATGCCTGCATGAAGCAGCCGCACCGGGCGATCACGCTGAAGCACTGCGCGAGCAGCGGATCGATCTGCGCCGCGCGGGTGCGCCAGGAGGCGGTCGTATCGAGGTGTGTGGGATATTGCGCTACACGCTGGTCGCCCCGGGTTTCCATGAATGACATCGATGACTCCCTGTCGATCTTTCACTGGGAGCACCATCCTGCGCAAGGTACATGAACGACGTGTGACAGCCTTTCAGGCGCTGGGGGTCTGGCGAAAACTCACGGCCAGTCGATTCCAGCTGTTGATGGTGGTGACAGCGATGGTCAGGTCCACCAGTTCACCTTCGCTGAACTGAGTCCGCGCCTGCTCGTAGACGGCGTCCGGCACATGGCTCTCGCAAAGTAGTGTCACCGCCTCCGTCCAGGCCAGGGCGGCGCGTTCGCGTGGGTTGAAGAAGTTACTGTCGCGCCAGACCACGATGGAGTACAGGCGGCGGTCGGTTTCGCCCAGGCGCCGGGCGTCTACCGAGTGCATGTCAGTGCAGAACGCACAGCCATTGATCTGCGAAGCACGGATCTTGATCAGGTGCAGCAGCGCCGGCTCGATACTCAGGTTGCTGGTCAGGGCTTCCATGGCGATCAGTGCTTTCATCGCCTTGGGCGAGGCGCTGTAATAATCCAGGCGGAGGGTCATGGCGTGACCTCATATGGCGTCGATATGCCGCCAAGGTAGACGTTGTTAACGCTGCGTTACATATCCAATTGCGCGAAATTTCCGTGGACCACCTGGGCCCAGACCAATTGGCGGTTTTTACGCCACGCAACTACTGCATAAACGCCAGTTGAGGGTAATCTGGCGTAACGCACACGCGCCTCAATCGCCATGGAGCCTTGCCTGTATGGAACTACACGTTGTCATTAACGGACGCAAGGACCTGGCGGGCCAGTTGTACACGCAACTGCGCAGCGCCATCGAATCGGGTCGCCTGGCCGCCGGGACGCAACTGCCTCCCAGCCGCCTGCTGGCCGAACAACTGGGCATTTCGCGCAAAACCATTTCTGATACCTATGCCCAGCTGACCTATGAAAACTTCCTCACCGGGGTGATCGGCAAAGGCACCTACGTCAACGCCCGCGTATCCAAAATCGAGCGCAAACAAAGCCATAAAGAGCTGGCCGGCTTCGAGGTGATCGAATCCTGGCGTAGCCTGCCGGTGTTCCTGCGTCATCCGACGCTCGAAGGCTCGCTGCGCTACGACTTCATTGGCGGCGCCACCAGCAAGGGCCAGTTTCCCCAGGATGACTGGCGACGCTGCACGTCCCACGCCTTGCGCCAGATCGCCGCGTCCAAGGGCTTCTACAGCCTGCCCGAAGGCCTGCCGGCGCTGCGCAATGCCATCGCGCAGCACATCGCCTTTTCTCGCGGGGTCAATTGCCAGGACGAGGACGTGGTGGTGTGCAATGGCGCGCAACAGGCGCTGGATCTGATTGCCCGGGTGCTGATACGAGCGGGCAGCATCGTCGCCATGGAAGATCCCGGTTATCCGCCGGCGCGCCTGTTGTTCGGCACCCATGGCGCCACGGTGATTGGCGTGCCGGTGGACGCCGAAGGGATTGTCGTGGAGAAAATCCCCCTCGGTACGCGGCTGATCTACGTCACCCCGTCGCACCAGTTCCCGCTGGGCATGCCCATGAGCCAGGAGCGCCGCGCTGCACTGCTGGCTCGCGCCCATGAACTGGGGGCGATCATCATCGAAGACGACTACGACAGCGAGTTCCGCTACGAAGGCCGCCCCACGGACTCGCTGCAAAGCATGGACGAGCGCGGGATCGTCGCCTATGTGGGGACCTTCTCGAAAACACTTTTGCCAGAACTGCGCCTGGGTTACGCGATCCTGCCGCCGGCGATTCTCGAGGCGGTGGTGCGCGCCAAGCAACTCACCGACCTGCACACCTCCACCCTGCCCCAGTGGGCGCTGGCCAAATTCATCGCCGAAGGCTGCCTGCTCAAGCACATTCGTCGCTGCCATACGATCTACGCGGGCAGGCGTGAGCGGATCCTGGCGCGCATGGCCGGTGATCTCGCACCCTGGCTTGAAGCGGTGCCGACCGCAGCGGGCTTTCACATGGTGGTGCTGTGCAAGGTAGCGATCGACGTGCCACTGGTGATCGAGCTGGCGAAAAAGGTTGAAGTCGGGCTCTATGCCATTGACAGTTTTTTCTACCAGCAGGCGCCCCAGGCGGGGTTTTTCCTGGGTTTTGGCGCTATCGAGACCCTGGACATCGACATCGCCCTGGACCGTCTCAGGGACATTTTGCAGCAGGTTGCCTGATGGATTGGTCTGCGTTTTTATCCCGCGATTGGCTATTGGTGGTCCGGAGGTGCAGGCCTATCCTGCATAGGCGTTATCCCTCAATGAGGAGTGTGAGCCAATGTCCTACAAAGTGATCAATACCGTACAGGTGCAGGCCGTTGCCGGTCGCTCGGAAGAACTGGGTCAGAAATTGCAAAAGATTGTCGATACCCTGCGCGAACTACCGGGCTGTGAATCCTATATGGTCGACCGCTGCCCTGAGGACAGTAATCGCTGGACTGTCAGCGCCCACTGGCAATCGGAATCGGCAATGCAATCGCATTTCAACAACCCCCAGGTGCAAGGCTTCATTGACCTGATCGATTGTCAGCTGGCCAACGCCGTCGACTTCAACAGCTTTCCGATCAGATAAGACACGGTTAAAGATCGCAGTCCTTGGCCGCGTTTGCAGAGTATGGGTACCTCTGCAAACGTTCCGGGGACTGCGATCTTTTTCATTCCAGCGCCGCACATTGGTCCCCTGGCCTTCGGTAAAATTGGCTGTTTGTTTATCGCCCCTGGCGCAATAGATTGGTCCCTGACAACCAACCACTGCAGGTGATGAACCATGAACCTTTTGCGCTGCTCTCTCGCTGCCCTTGCCTTGACCGTTTGCGCTTCGGCGTTTGCCCATGAAGCCGGTGACCCATCGGAAAAGGTCACGGTATTGCAAGACCAAATGCTGAAAAACGCCCCAGGGAAAAAGGCCTTGATGATTGAGGTTGACTACAAGCCAGGCCAAGCGTCCATCGCCCACAAACACGACGGTACCGCCATGGCCTATGTGCTTTCGGGATCGATCACTTCCCAGGTGAAGGGCGAAAAAGAGGTCACTTACAAGGCTGGCGAGTATTGGTACGAACCTGCCGGTTCGGAACATCTGGTCTCGAAAAATGCCAGCAAAACCAAACCTGCGAAGCTGTTGGTGTTCATGGTGTTGTCACCTGACGAGAAAGTGTTGATCCCCTTGCAAAACTGATCGTCGAACCTGTAGCCATAAATAAAAATGCCCAAACTCTTGATTTGGGCGTCTTTATATCTTCAGGCAATTAACCGCGCTCCGTTAAACCAAACAAAACTATTGTCTATTGGATAAGTGCATAGATTGGCTATTTCAATCAACAACACACGGTTTAGTCTGGAGTGACTGCCGTCCTCATACGGCAACTGTAACTTTCCGACCGAAGTTGTTTCACTGGAGAAACACCATGAAACTTGCGTTCGTCAGTACATTGACCATGGCCGTCCTGATAACCGGTTGCTCAATTCCCACGGCACCTTCAGCGGTGACTCCACTGGAGGGTATCTTTACGCAACCGGTGGGTCGCAGCAGTGCAACGCGCATACCCAACGGCAGCGATGTCACACTTGGCATTGTCTACAGCCGCAATACCCAGGCCAACCGCGCCTACCTGCAGGACTACCAGGCCAATGCCGGCACCGGTTTCGGCCAGAGCCTGCTGGTGCAGTCGATCCATGACGCCTATGTGGCCACGTCAAAACCCGATTTGGCGGTGGACTGGGTCAAGGCCTCTCTAGAACGGCAATTCGGCTCAGTCACGGTATACCCGGACATGCAAAGCCTGCAGGCGGCAAAACCGGACGTGGTGGCCGTCGTCGACAGCCGCAGCCAGTTGATAACCTCGCGCAGTTCGGACATCGAGGCCAATGTCAGCGTGGACTTCTACGATAAGAACCTGAGTTATATCGGCACTGCAAAAGGGCATGATGCGAAGGCGCTAAGTCCTGTATGGGCAGACTTTAAACGCAGCGAAGAGATTGTCGCCGACATTAACGAACAACAGAATGTGCAAGTAAGGGCATTGCAGAAGTTTGACCAGTCGCTCAATAATTTGTTGACCAGGCCGACAGATAAAGTGTCGATGCTTGATGATAACAAGGTTCAGAAGTTGTATTGACCCCGAAGGCCTCTTCGCGGGCAAGCCCGCTCCCACATTAGTTTTGTGTTCGCCGCAAACCCATGTGGGAGCGAGCCTGCTCGCGAAGGGGCCCGAACAGACACGACAAAAACATCGGCCGAAAAAAAGCCCCGCATCTCTCAATGCGGGGCTTTTTCATTCAACGCCTGATCAGGCCGCCGGTTCCAGCTCGGCGCTGACAGCGGCAGTGACAGGCACTACCGCTTGCCCGCTCAGAGCCAGGTCCAGCAGCTCACGGTTGGCCACCGCGTACATGGCGTAGTCCGTACCGCTGGCGGCACGGATTTCCACCAGCATCGCGCGCCAGCGTTCGATCATGCTTTCGTGCTGCGCCATCCACAGGGAAAGCCGTGTTTCCACGTCCTGGGTGCCGTCGCCCTGTTGCAGGACCGAGATGGTGATAGCACGTTGCTGCCAGTCCACGTCATCGCGGAACGCTTCACGGGCCAGGGCCTGCCAGTTGTTTTCCACCGGCAAGGCGCTGATCTGTTGGAGGTACCAGGTGATGTCCAGTGCGCTGCCCACGGCGAAGTAGGCCTTGGCCACGTCCGCAGGGTTCTGGCCGGTCACGTCGGAGGCCTCGATGATCGGCAGCAGGGTGTACAGGTGCGAGGTGCCAGCCACCATGCGCGCCAACAACTCCGGGACACCGGCTGCAACGTACGCCTGATAACGCGACTGCCAGTTCTCGCGGATCTCGCCGCTGAGCAGTTCGTCGAGCTTGAGACCCAGCTCCTTGAGGTGCGGACCGAAGTGCGCGACGTCACGGGCAGCGTTCTGCTCGTTGCGACGGGCGCGCAGGAACCAGCGCGTGGCGCGACGGCCCAGGCGCATCAGCTCGTCCATCAGCTCCAGCTGTACGTCGGCGGACACCTGGTAATCCAGGGCTTCGATCTGACGGAACCAGTGCGGGAGGTGGAAAATGTCACGCACGATCACATAGGCGCCAGCCACGTTCGCCGGGCTCATGCCGGTCGACTCCTTGAGTCGTTGCACGAAGGTGATGCCCATGTGGTTGACCAGATCGTTGGCGATCTGGGTGCTGACGATCTCGCGCTTCAGGCGGTGACGGCGCATGGCTTCGGAGAACTTGCTCACCAGGGTCGGCGGGAAAGCGGTTTCCATGTCGCGGGTCAGGTAGTCGTCATCCGGCACCAGGGAGCCCAGCAGCTGCTCCTTGAGGTCGATCTTGCTGTAGGAGATCAGCACCGACAGCTCGGCACGGGTCAGGCCATGGCCCGCCGCGACGCGCTCGTTGATCGCTTCTTCAGCCGGGAGGAACTCGATGGCGCGATCCAGTTTGCCGCGACCTTCCAGATCGTTCATCAGGCGCTTGTATTCGGCAATCCGCGGCAAGGCACGACGGGCTGCCAGGGACAGTGCCTGGGTCTGCTTGTAGTTGTTGCCCAACACCAGGCCACCGACTTCGTCGGTCATGCTCGCCAGCAGCTGGTTGCGCTGCTTGTCGGTCATGTCGCCGGCCTGGACCACTTCGTTCAGCAGGATCTTGATGTTCACTTCGTGGTCGGAGCAGTCCACGCCACCGGCGTTGTCGATGAAGTCGGTGTTGGAGCCGCCGCCGTTGAGGCCGAACTCCACGCGACCCAGCTGGGTCATGCCGAGGTTACCGCCCTCGCCCACCACTTTGCAGCGCAGTTCGTTACCGTTCACGCGCAATGCATCGTTGGCCTTGTCGCCGACATCGGCGTGGCTTTCGCTGCTGGCCTTGACGTACGTACCGATACCGCCGTTCCACAACAGGTCCACCGGTGCCTTGAGCAAGGCGTTCAGCAATTCGGTCGGGGTCAGCTTGTCGGCCTGGATGTCGAAGCGTTCCTGCATCTGCGGGGAAATCGCGATGCTCTTCGCGCTACGGGAGAAGATGCCGCCACCTTCGGACATGATGCTGGTGTCGTAGTCCGACCAGGCCGAACGTGGCAGGTCGAACAGGCGCTGACGCTCGGCGAAACTGGTCGCCGGGTTCGGGTTCGGATCGATGAAGATGTGCAGGTGGTTGAACGCTGCGACCAGTTGCAGCTTGTCCGACATCAACAAGCCGTTACCGAACACGTCACCGGCCATATCGCCGACGCCGACCACGGTGATGCTGTCTTCCTGGACATTGATGCCGCGCTCGCGGAAGTGGCGTTGTACGCCCACCCACGCGCCCTTGGCGGTGATGCCCATTTTCTTGTGGTCGTAACCGGCCGAACCACCGGATGCAAACGCGTCACCCAGCCAGAAGCCGTAGTCGATGGCGATGCCGTTGGCGATGTCGGAGAACGTCGCGGTGCCCTTGTCCGCGGCCACCACCAGGTACGGGTCATCGTCGTCATGGCGCACGACGTTGGTTGGTGGCACCAGCGCACCGTCCTTCAGGTTGTCGGTGATGTCCAACAGGCCGGAAATGAAGATGCGGTAGCAGGCGATGCCCTCGGCCGCGATCTCGTCACGGCTGCCGCCCAGTGGCAGGCGACGCGGCAGGAAGCCGCCCTTCGCACCGACCGGCACGATGACCGAGTTCTTCACTTGCTGGGCTTTTACCAGGCCCAGGACTTCGGTACGGAAGTCTTCTTCACGGTCAGACCAGCGCAAGCCACCACGGGCAACGTTGCCGAAGCGCAGGTGTACGCCTTCGACGCGCGGCGAGTAGACGAAGATTTCGAACTTCGGCACCGGCTTGGGCAGTTCAGGAATCAAGTGCGGATTGAACTTGAAGCTGAAGTACGGCTTGTTATGGCCGTTGGCGTCGGTCTGGTAGAAGTTGGTGCGCAGGGTGGCCTTGATCAGGTCCAGGTAGCGACGCAGGATACGGTCTTCGTTCAACACCTGGACGTCGTCCAGCGCGGTGAGGATCGCGTGTTCCAGGCGCTGCTCCAGATCGTCGCTGCTGAGCTTGCGCGCCAGGTAGAAGCGGGTCTTGAACAACCGGGTCAATTCGCGAGCGATGTCGGTGTGGTTGTTCAGGGTGCTGGCGATGTAGCCCAGGTCGAAGCCCAGGCGGATCTGCTTCAGGTAACGGGCGTAGGCACGCAGCAGCGCCACGTCACGCCACGGCAGGCCGGCGGTCAGTACCAAGCGGTTGAACGCATCGTTCTCGGCATCGCCACGCACGATGTGGACGAACGCGTCCTGCAGGGTGTCGTTGAGTTGCTGGATGTCCAGGTCCAGGCCTTCGGCTGCGGTGAAGGCGAAGTCGTGGATCCAGAACTCGCGGCCATTGTTGTGACGCAGGTGGTACGGGAATTCACCCAGCACGCGCAGGCCGAGGTTTTCCAGGATTGGCAACACGTCGGACAGCGCCAGTGGCGTGTCGGCGTGGTACAGCTTGCAGTGCAGCTCACGCTGGCCCACTTGACCCAGTGGCTGGTAGAAGCTCATCACCAGCGGATTTTTTTCGCTGAGGTTCAGCAGGTGCTGCATGTCGACCACAGCCGAATGGGCGGCGAATCGTTCGCGGTAACCGGCCGGGAAGCCTTTCGGGAAGTCGGCCAACACGTTGGTGCCGTGGGCTTCACCGAAGGTTTCGACGGTCAGGGCCGAGTAATCGTCCTGCCAGCTGCGGCACGCCTGGATCACTTCGTTTTCCAGTTGCTGCGGGTCGATGTCGATGCGGTTTTTCGGGTCGACGCGCAAAATCAGTTGCACGCGGGCCAGCACGGACTCGGAGAAGAAGGTCCAGAACTCGCAATCCGAGGCCTTGAGGCGATCCATCAGCACTTGCTGGATCTTCTGCCGCACTTCGGTGGAGTAGATATCACGCGGCACGTAGGCCAGGCAGTAGCAGAAGCGACCGTATGGGTCCTTGCGCAGGAACACGCGGATCTTGTTGCGTTCCTGGATCTGCACGATCGACATCACGGTGCTGAACAGCTCGTCCACCGGGGTCTGGAACAGGTCGTCGCGTGGCAGGACTTCGAGCACCTGCGCCAGTTCCTTGCCCAGGTGAGCCTTGGCCTGGAAACCCGAACGGCGTTCGATTTCCGCGACCTTGCGGCGGATATACGGGATGACCCGCACGCTCTCGCCATACACCGAGGAGGTGTACAGGCCCATGAAACGGCATTCCTTGATGACCTTGCCGTTGGCGTCGATTTCACGGATCGACACGTAGTCCGGGTAAGCCGGACGGTGTACACGGCTTGGATGTGCGGCCTTGGCGAACGACAGCAGGGTCGGTTCGCGCAGGTAGTTCACGGCGTAGTCTTCGATGCGCAGGTCATCGTAGCTCAGGCCGGCGCGCAGCAGTTTGGTCAGGCCGAGGAAGGAATTCTTGTCATAGACGATGTGGCCGCCATCGGCTTCATCGCTGACCACGAACTCTTCATAGCCGAGGAAGGTAAAGTGGTTGCCCACCAGCCATTCCAGGAAACTCTTGATTTCGCTCTTTTCGTCGGCATCGACGGCGAACTGGCTGTTGTCCAGGTTGGTGAGGATTTCCTGGACCTTGGCCTTCATCGGTTCGAAATCGCCGACCGCGACACGCACTTCTGCCAGCACCTGCTCCAGCTCTTTGCTCAGCACGTTCAGTTCGGCCGGATTGGCGCACCGGTCGATTTCCAGGTACATCAGCGACTCGTGCAACACGTCGTCGCCCTGGGTGCCTTTGGGCAGGATTTCGAGCAACTCGCCCTTGCTGCCACGACGCACGCTCAGCACGGTGGTTTGCAGGGTGTGGATGCTATAGCCGCGGCGGTTCAGCTCGGTACGCACCGAGTCCACCAGGAACGGCAGGTCATGGTGTAGCACTTCGACCGCGGTGTGGGTCGACTGCCAGCCGTGACGTTCGTAATCGGGGTTGTAGACGCGCACTTGCGGTTGCGCGTGATCGAAGCGCTCAAGCAGGCGCCACGCAGAAAGAGTACAGCCAGCGAGGTCAGACAACCGACGTTGGGTCAGTTCATCCAGGGAAATGATGCCGAAGAATTGTTCAGCGAACAGCGCCACTTGTGGCAGTGCCTGTTCACTGATGTGCTGCGCCAGTGCCGCTTGCAGTTGGTGCTGGAAGTCGGCTTTGCTGGCTGCGGTGAAGAACGCCATCTGTGGTACTCCGCTTGGGCTTGTTATTGATGGAAGCGTCGCGTGCTATTCCCCTGTCAGGGGCTACCCGTCACCCTGTTCCTGATTCTCGGGCAGAGGAAACAGGGTGACAGGTGGGTGAAGCTAAACGAGACACTCGGGTCACATTCACCTTCCGTGAATGGGCATCTGCAAAAGCGACTGGGTTGCGGGCAACGCAATGCCTTTACGGGTGCTCATCCGTTGCGCAGCTTAACGAGTGCGGCAAGGCCCATGCTTGCGATGCTGCGACATATTCGGTCAACGGTACGCTGCTCTTTGCATGCGCATCGAACAACACTAGCAGTCGTACAGGAAAATGACGGTTTTACGGGACTTCCGTACCAGAAATGACCGGTAACACCTTCCTCACCCACAGCAGACTCTGACACTCGAACGAGCAGAAATTCGCGTGGGCTGGCAGAATTACCACCTAATCGCCTTCACAACGCTCGTCGAGCCAGGAAATACCCATGCAAATGACCACCGCCCTCTTGATCGTCAACTCGTGCGATGACGAAGAAGACAACATGGCCATGCTCTGCTGTCACAGCGACAAGGGCGAAATGTTCCTGATGAGCCGTTACCCGGATGAGGACGAGCTGGAAATCACCCTCGATGGTGAGCCTTCGACCCTCGACGGCGTGAAAGTCACCCTCAGCCCTACGCTGCTTAAGGTCGAAATTGCTGCCGCGGATGCCGATGCGTTGAATGGGGATGATGTGCTGGAGATCACCTTTAACCCGGACATGGTGGACCTGGCTGAAGTGGAAGAAACTTTGCAGAACATTCTAAAAGGGACCGGAACCTATATCAGCGAACTGCGCTGATTCTTCCCTTGCGCCACTGATCGTTCCCATGCTCTGCGTGGGAATGCAGCCCGGGACGCTCTGCGTCCCATGGGAACGCGGAGCGTCCCTTGAGGCGTTCCCACGCAGAGCGTGGGAACGATCTGTACAGTTTCGCCAGTCATTTCCCCCACTTTGCGCAAAATGCCGTTAGTCGCCGCCCCCCGCGATGGATTAAAGTAACGCCCCCAGCCCTGGCGTTATATGAACGTCTTCGGTCACCCTTTCCAGGAACAGTCATCGATGGAACATCGTGAAGCGCTGCTCGCGCTGCGAACCTTTCTTTCAACGCAGATTCTCGGCCAGGAAAAACTCATCGAGCGCTTGCTCATCGCCCTGCTTGCCGACGGCCACATGCTGGTAGAGGGTGCTCCCGGCCTGGCCAAGACCAAGGCCATCAAGGAATTGGCAGAAGGCATCGAAGCGCAGTTCCATCGCATCCAGTTCACCCCCGACCTGTTGCCAGCCGACATCACCGGCACCGAGATCTACCGTCCTGAAACCGGCAGCTTCGTGTTCCAGCAAGGCCCGATCTTCCATAACCTGGTGCTGGCGGACGAAATCAACCGCGCCCCGGCCAAGGTTCAATCGGCCTTGCTCGAAGCCATGGCCGAGCGCCAGGTCAGCGTCGGACGCAGTACCTATGAGTTGTCGCCGCTGTTCCTGGTGATGGCCACGCAAAACCCCATCGAGCAGGAAGGCACCTACCCGCTGCCGGAAGCCCAGCTCGATCGTTTCCTGATGCACGTGAAAATCGGCTTTCCCGATGCCGCCGTCGAACGACGAATCCTGCAGCAGGCCCGAGGCGAAGCCCTCAATGGCGAAACCAAGCCTGAACGCCGGGTCAGCCAGCAGGCGATCTTCGCCGCGCGCAAGGAAATTCTCGGCCTGTACATGGCCGATGCCGTGGAGGAATACCTGGTGCAACTGGTCATGGCCACCCGCACCCCGGGCAAGTTCGACCCGGAAATGGCCGAGTGGATTGCCTACGGCGCCAGCCCTCGCGGCTCGATTGCCCTGGACCGCTGCGCCCGGGCACACGCCTGGCTGGCCGGGCGCGACTTTGTCAGCCCGGAAGACATTCAGGCAGTGTTGTTCGATGTGCTGCGCCATCGCATCATCCTGTCGTTTGAAGCCGAGGCTGCCGGGATCGACCAGGATCGGGTGGTCCAGCGCATTCTCGACGTCGTTGCTGTCGCTTGAGTCCGATGAACGCCCTCCTGCCGCCCCAGCCGGGCATCCGCGTCACGCTCGCCGAGCTGATCGAGATGCGCCACCGCGTGCGCGAAGTGCAGCTGTTCTCCACGCCGAGCCAGCGCAGCCCGCTGATCGGCCTGCACCACTCCAAGCTGCGGGGCCGTGGGGTGGATTTCGATCAGGTGCGGGTTTACCAGGCCGGCGACGACGTGCGCACCATCGACTGGCGTGTGACTGCGCGCACCCAGGAACCCCACACCAAGCTATTTCATGAAGAACGCGAGCGGCCGATCTTCATCATGGTCGAGCAAAGTCGGCGCTTGTTCTTCGGCTCGGGGCTGATGTTCAAGTCGGTGCTGGCCGCCCAGGCCGCGAGCCTGATTGGCTGGGCCGCGCTGGGGCATAACGACCGGGTCGGCGGCCTGGTGTTCGGCGACAACGAGCATTACGAAATCAAGCCAAGGCGAAGCAAACAGAGCCTGCTGCAGTTGCTCAACCGCCTGGTACGGGTCAATCAGTCGCTGCACACCGAAAGCGAGCCTGATCGCGATGCGTTTGGCATTGCCTTGCGCCGTGCGCGCGAAGTATTGCGTCCTGGCAGCCTGGTGATTGTGATCTGCGATGAGCGTGCCTTGTCCGGCAACGCCGAACAGCAGCTGAGCCTGCTGTCGCGCCATTGCGACCTGTTGCTGCTGCCAGTATCCGATCCGCTGGACCATGCCCTGCCCGCCGCCGGGCTGTTGCGCTTCGCCGAGCGTGGCGCACAACTGGAACTCGACACGCTCAACTTCGACCTGCGCCAAACGTACCGTGCCCAGGCCGAAGACCGCATCGCCCGCTGGGAGTTACTGGCGCAGAAGCTGCGGGTGTTGCTGATGCCGTTGAGCACGCAAAGTGAAATGGTCGAGCAATTGCGTGAGTACCTCAACCCACAGAAGCCGGGAAAAGGTCGATGAACGGTCTCGAGCAACTGCAGCCACTGATTTTCCCGCCCCCCGTGGACTTCTGGCCACCGGCCCCGGGCTGGTGGTTACTGCTGCTGTTGCTGCCGGCCATCGGTTTCGGCCTGTGGAAACTGCGGCACCTGTGGCCAGGCAAGCCGCCGGTCGCGCCCGTCGAACAACCCCTGGACCCGGTGCGCGTGGCCGCACTGGCGGAACTGGCGCGCATGCCCAAGCCTTACGACGGTGCGCCCGCCGGTGCCTGGCTGCAGCAGCTCAATGGCCTGCTCAAGCGCCTGTGCCGCAACCATTATCCCTACAGCCAGAGCCATACCCTCAATGGCCGCAAATGGCTGGCTTTTCTCGATAACCGCTGCCCCGCTGCCGGCCTGACCCGTTGGATGGTGCTGGTCGAAGGCGCCTACAAGCCCGAATGCAAGCTCGACGACAAGGCCATCGCCGGCTTGACCCAGGCAGTCGACACCTGGATTCGCAAACATGTTTGAGTTCGCCTGGCCGTGGATCTTCGCCCTGCTGCCGTTGCCCTGGCTGATGCGGGTGCTGTTGCCGGTAGCCGACAGTGGCGAACCGGCGCTCAAGGTCAGCTTTCTCAGCGACCTCGAAGGCCTCGCTCGCCGCCGGGCCCGCGCCAACCTGCCCGCCTGGCGCCAACAGGCACCGTTCCTGCTGCTCTGGTTGCTATTGCTGAGCGCCGCTGCGCGTCCGCAATGGCTCGGCGAACCACTACCGATTGCTGCCAGTGGGCGCGATCTGCTGGTGGCGGTGGATGTGTCCGGTTCGATGGACTTTCCCGATATGCAGTGGCAGGGCGATGAGGTCAGCCGCCTCACGCTGGTCCAGCATTTACTTGGCGATTTCCTCGAAAGTCGCGACGGCGACCGGGTCGGCCTGATTCTCTTTGGCAGCCGGGCGTACGTGCAGGCACCCCTGACATTTGACCGGCATACCGTGCGCGTCTGGCTCGACGAAGCGCGCATCGGCATCGCTGGCAAGAACACCGCCATCGGCGACGCCATCGGCCTGGCCGTCAAGCGCCTGCGGCAACGTCCGGCGCAAAGTCGCGTGCTGATCCTGGTGACCGATGGCGCCAACAACGGTGGCGAAATCGACCCGCTCACCGCCGCACGCCTGGCGGCCAGGGAAGGCGTGAAAATCTACCCGATCGGTATTGGCGCGGACCCGGAACAAAGCGGCACACCGGGTTTCCTGGGGATCAATCCGAGCCTGGATCTTGACGAACCCACCTTGAAAGCGATCGCCGATGCCACCGGCGGCCAGTACTTCCGCGCTCAAGATGGCAAGCAATTGCAATCGATCAAGGCCACCCTCGACCAACTCGAGCCTGTGACCCAGCAACCGACCCAGGCCCGCCCGGCCCAGGCGTTGTATCACTGGCCACTGGCGCTGGCGTTGTTGCTGAGCATGCTGCTGGTGGCTCGCGTGCTGTGGCCGGACAACCCGCTGCAACGACTGTTTACCAAGGATTTGTTCTTGCAAACGCAATTGCCTGACTGGCGCCAGCGCCTCAATCGGCTGCGCCTGCGGAGGCGCCGATGAGCGCACTCTGGCCGTACTGGTTCCGCCCGTGGTGGCTGCTGTTGCTGCCACTGCTTGGCTGGTTGCTCTGGCAACTGTGGCATCGGCAGAAGCGCGCCGGGCGCTGGCAGATGATCCTGCCACCGGCGTTCCATGCGGCGTTGCTCAGTGGCGGCAGCGGCCGCGAAAGCAAACTGCCGTGGGTTGCATTGGGCGTGGCGTGGTTGATCGCTGTCCTCGCATTGCTCGGGCCGAGCTTTGCCCGCGTCGAGCAGATAAGCCAGAAACCCGCCGATCCGTTGGTAGTGATCCTTGAGCTGACGCCGCAGATGCTCGCCACCGACGTTCAGCCAAACCGCCTGGAACAGGCCCGGCGCAAACTCTTCGACCTGCTGCAGAGCCGCAACGATGCACAGACGGCGATCGTCGTCTTCGCCGGCAGCGCCCACACCCTGGTGCCGCTGTCGGACGACCTGTCCACCAGCCGCAACCTGCTCGATGCACTCAAGCCGTCGTTGATGCCCGAAGCCGGACACCGTGCCGACCTGGCGGTGCTCAAGGCACTGGCACTGTTGGAACAGGCAGCACTGGGCGACGGCCGGATCCTGTTGATCGGCACCAGCCTGAGTGAACAGGAGCGCCTGGGCATCAGTCGCGCCTTGAGCGGCAAATCGACGCAATTGCTGATGCTCGGCATCGGTACCACAGAAGGTGCGCCCATTACCCAGGAAGATGGCAGTTTCCTCAAGGATGAACAGGGGGCGATTCTCGTGTCGCGCCTGGATGAACCCGGCTTGAAAGCCTTCCTCAATGACCTGGACGGACACTACCGCCACGCACGCCTGAGCGACGCTGACCTGCGCGCCCTCGGCCTGCTCGACGGTCCGCGCAACTTGCGCAACGACGGCCAGACACTGCGTCTCGATACCTGGGCCGACCAGGGCTACTGGTTGCTCTTGCCACTGCTGTTGCTGGCGGCCTGCGCCGGTCGTCGCGGCTGGTTGCTCTGCCTGCCGCTGTTGCTGATGCTGCCGCAACCGGGCTATGCGTTCGACTTTCAGGACCTGTGGTTGCGCCCCGACCAGCAGGGCTTGCACTTGCTCAAGCAGAAACGCCCGGCCGAGGCTGCCCGGCACTTCGAAGATCATCAGTGGCAAGGCGTTGCCCTCTACGAAGCCGGCGACTACAGTGGCGCCGCCCAGCGGTTCGCCGAAGGCAACGACGCCCATGCTCACTACAATCGTGGCAACGCCCTGGCCAGGAGTGGCGAGCTGGAAGCGGCACTGGATGCTTACGAGCAAGCCCTTGAACGCCAACCGGACCTGCGTCCGGCGCTGACCAACAAGGCCTTGGTGGAGAGCCTGCTCAAGCAGAAGGCCGCAACGCCACCCCCTGACAAAGCCGCCGATGAGGCGACCAGCGATCTCGAGCAGCAAGCACCACCCAGTGACGCTGCGCAACCGTCGAAAGCCGGTGAGCCCGAAACGGCTGGCGAACCAACGCAGGCAACCACCGAGCCCTCCGCCACCACGCCCCCGCGCCCTGGCACCAATGAGGTTCCGGGAAGCGAACTGGGAGACGAACAGCACACCGTTGCGCCCATGCGCCCGGCCAGCGACAGCATCGACGGCGAGCAGCAGCAGGCACTGGAGCAATGGCTAAGGCAAATTCCGGATGATCCGGGGGAATTGCTCCGGCGCAAATTCTGGTACGAACAGCAACAACATCAGGATCAGGGAAAAACTCGATGACCCGCTTCACCGCCTTCACGCTTGCCCCGCTGCCCGCCCTGCTGCTCTGCGTCATGCAGACCCAGGCAGCCGAGCTGGTCGCCAGTGTCGACAGGGCTCGCCTGAACTCCGGCGAGACGATCGAACTGACCCTGGAATCCAACGACGTGACCCAGTTCGGCAAGCCCGACCTGACACCCCTGGAGCCAATGTTCGAAGTGCGTGGCACCCGCCAGGTCAACCAGTTGAACACCCTCAACGGCGACAACCAGGCCACCACCCGCTGGATCATCACCCTGCTGCCCTTGCAAAATGGCACCGTGGTGATCCCTGCGCTCAAGCTGGGCGACGTGCAGAGCCAGCCGATCACCGTGCAAGTGATCGAGAGCGACCCACAGGCGAACCCGGACAAACAGGCGCCGGTGTTCATCGACGCCAGCCTCGATCAAACCAGCGTGTATGTGCAGGCCCAGGCCATCCTGACCTTGCGCATCTACCATTCGGTGTCTCTGTACGACGACAGCAGCCTGCCGCCCTTGCAAATTCCTGATGCCCGCATCGAGCAGTTGGGCGAGTCGCGCACCTACGAGAAAGACATCAACGGCATACGCCACGGCGTCATCGAGATGCGCTACGCGATCTACCCGCAACACAGCGGCGAGCTGATCATCCCGGCGCAGATATTCAATGCCGCGCTGGTAGACGCGCAACCCGTCCAGGACGCCAGCGCCCAGGCGCCGAAATCCGGCAAATTGATGCGCGTCAGTTCCGGCCAACTGCTGTTGACGGTCAAGGCGAAACCCGTCACCTACCCCGCCGACCTGCCCTGGCTGCCGGCTCGCAGCCTGACGCTCAGCGAAAGCTGGAACCCGGAACCGGAACACGTTCAGGTCGGTGACTCGCTCACCCGCAGTCTCACGGTCAAGGCCGAAGGCCTGGGCAGCTCGCAACTGCCGCCACTGCCCGGCACCGAGGCCAGTGGCTTGCGGCGCTATCCCGATCAACCGGTGCTGGGTAACCAGAACAGCGAGCGAGGCCTGGTTGGCAGTCGCGAAGACCGCGAAGCGCTGGTGCCTTCGCGCAGCGGCGCCATTGAGCTGCCTTCGGTCGAGGTGGTCTGGTGGAACACCTTCGAAGACCATCTGGAGCACACCAGCCTGCCCGCCCGGACCTTGCAGGTGGCCGCCAATCCAAGTTTGCTGGTCGACACCCCGGCCGGCACCTCGGCACTCGACAGCGGCGCCAGCAACGAAACCCTCTGGCGCTGGAAACTCAGCAGCCTGATCCTGGCCTGCACCACCCTGCTGGGATTCGGCCTCTGGTGGCGGGCGCGCTCGCAACCGGCCATCCAGCGTGCGGCGCAAACCGGCCCGAGCCCCCGTACCGTGCTCGACGACCTCAAGCGTGCCTGCCAGGCCAACGACCCCCACGCCACCCGCCAGGCGCTCGACGCCTGGGCCCGCCAGCAGCCGGAAACCCTGGCCGACATGGCCGCCCGCTTCGTCCCTCTGTCCGACGCCCTCGACGGCCTGAACGGCGCGCTCTACAGCGAAACCGGCCAGCACTGGCAAGGGGAAGACCTGTGGCGGGCGATTCGTACGATCCCGATAGCCGAACGGGTTCAGGACCCGGTTGGGGACAGTGGGTTGCCGCCACTTTATCCGAAGTAACACCCCCTCTGTAGGAGCCGGCTTGCTGGCGATAGCGGTGTGTCAGGCACCATCGAAGTCCATTCGACCCACCGCTATCGCCAGCAAGCCGGCTCCTACAGGTCTACGCGCAGTGTCTGACCACACCCACCCCGTTTGCCAGTAAACTCTCCCCCTTTAGCCGTTGTCATTTTTCCCCGCGGCCATCACCTTTTTTCCTACGGAGTTCGCCTTGCGTCTGTTCCACACCTCCGACTGGCACCTCGGGCAGAATCTGCACGGCCAGGATCGCGACTTTGAGCACGGCTGTTTTTTCGACTGGCTGCTGCGCCAGCTCAAGCTGGATCAGCCGGATGTGCTGCTGATCGCCGGCGATATCTTCGACACGGTCAACCCGCCAGTCAAAGCCCAGGAACGTCTTTACGACTTCATCGTCAGCGCCCATGAGCAGCAACCGTTGCTGACCATCGTGATGATCGCCGGCAACCACGATTCCGGTTCGCGGATCGAACTGCCCGCGCCCTTGATGCGCCGTTTGCGTACTCACGCCCTGGGGCGTGTGCTGTGGCTGGATGACGGGCAACTGGACGCCGAACGCCTGTTGCTGCCACTGCCCGATGCCCGGGGTGAAATTGCCGCCTGGTGCCTGGCGCTACCGTTCCTGCGCCCAGCCGAAGTGACGGGCGCGCATTTGGGCGATGACTACCTGCGCGGCATCGGCCAGGTTCATGAATGGCTGATCGAAGCGGCCAATGCCAAGCGCCAGCCCGGTCAAGCGCTGATCGCCATCAGCCATGCGCACATGGCCGGCGGTTCGGTGTCGGAGGATTCCGAGCGCAGCCTGATCATCGGCAACGCCGAAGCCCTGCCCGCCAGCCTGTTCGGGCCGACCATCAGCTACGTCGCCCTGGGGCATTTGCACAAGCCACAGAAGGTCAATGGCGAGGCGCGCATTCGCTACAGCGGCTCGCCGATACCCCTGTCATTCTCGGAGATCGGCTACCAGCACCAGATTCTCGACATCACACTCGATGGCGAAACGCTGGTCAGCGTCGAACCGAAACTGATCCCCCGCGCCGTCAACCTGCAGCGTATCGGCCCTGCGCCCCTGGCTGACATCCTGGTGCAACTGGCTGACCTGCCCATCATCGACCTGTTGGCCGACTACCAGCGCCAACCCTGGCTGGAAGTGCGAGTGCGCCTGGACGAGCCGCAACCGGATTTGCGTCATCAAGTGGAAAGCGCCCTGCAGGGCAAAGCCGTGCGCCTGGTACGCATCGCCGCCGAATACGCGGGCAATGGCAGCCGGGAAGGCGCCGATAACGGTGCCGGGTTGATTGAGCTGGACCAGCTCACGCCCCAGGAACTGTTCAGCCGCGCCTGGCAGGACAACTACGGCAGCGAGGTCGATGAGCAAACCCTCAAGGACTTTGCCGAGCTGCTGCAAGACGTGCAGATGGAGGACGAACAGCCATGAAGATCCTTGCCATCCGCCTGAAGAACCTCGCCTCACTGGCCGGTCCGTTTGAAATCGACTTCACCGCCGAGCCCCTTGCCAGTGCCGGACTGTTCGCCATTACCGGCCCGACCGGCGCGGGCAAGAGCACCCTGCTCGACGCGTTGTGCTTGGCGCTTTTCGGTGCCGTGCCGCGCCTGAACAACACCGGGCGCGACGCCAAGGTGCCGGACGCCGATGGCGAAATCGGCACCGGTGACCCACGCACCCTGCTGCGTCGCGGCACGGGCGAAGGCTATGCCGAAGTGGATTTCGTCGGCATCGATGGCCGGCGTTATCGTGCGCGCTGGGAAGCCAATCGCGCCCGGGAAAAGGCCGGCGGCAAGCTGCAAGTCAGTCGCCAGAGCCTGCGCGACCTCGATCAGGATCAACTGCTGGCCAGCCAGAAAGGTGAATACAAGACCCAGCTCGAGGCCGCGCTGGGGCTGAATTTCGAGCAGTTCACCCGGGCCGTGCTGTTGGCGCAGAGCGAGTTCAGTGCCTTCCTCAAGGCCGATGACAACGACCGCAGCGAATTGTTGGAAAAACTCACCGACACCGCGCTCTACACTCGCTTGGGCCGTCGAGCGTTCGACAAGACCAAAGAAGCCCGCGAAGCGCACAAACTGCTGCAGGATCAGGCCAGCGGTGTCACGCCGCTGGCGCCTGAGGCGCGCGCCGAGCTCGATGAGCGCTTTCATGCCGCGCAACAGCAACTGAAATTGCAGCAGGCACAGCTCAAGCAGCTCGAGCTGCAAGACACCTGGCTCAAAGAACTGCGCCGTTTGCATGACGCGCAACTGGCCGCCGCCGAACAACTGCACACTGCCCAACACACTTGGGAAAGCCTGGCTGGCGAGCGCTTGAAGCTGACACGCCTCGAACAGCTGGCCCCGCAGCGGCACCAGTTCGCCCGCAAGGCCGAGGTCGATTCGCTACTCACGCCCTTGGCAGAGCAGATTGCCCAGCATACCCGGCAACATGGCGAACTCAGCGAGCGTCAGGCGCTACTGGAACAGCAACTGGGGGCAACGCGGATCGCCCTGGGCGAGGCACAGCAACGACAAACCGAATGTGCGCCGCTGTTGCGCCAGGCTTTCGAGGAACAAAGCACCCTCGCCCGCCTGGCCAAGGACGCGACCCTGAGCGCCGAAGCCAAGCAGGCCGCCGAACAGGCCTGCACCCAAGGGCAGCAAGCGATTCAAACCTTGCACGAGCAACAGGCCCGGGCGACCGAACACTTGCAACGCATGGCGGCCGATCTGGCCCAAAGCGCTCATCTAGCGCCGTTGAGCGATGCCTGGAATGCCTACCGTGATCGCCTGCAACAGCTGATGTTGATCGGCAATCGATTGAACAAGGGCCAGGCGGAACTGGCGAACCTCGAACAAAATGCCGAACGCACCGCACAAGCCTTCGCAGCGCAGAAACAGCAACTGGAGGTGCTGTTCAAAGAGGCTGGCGCCGAGCCGGATGCCGTCGCCGAGCAGATCGGTATCCTTGGCAGCCTGTTGCAGGACAACCGCAAGCAACTGCGTGCCATCGAAGATCTGACCCGGCTGTGGGACAGCCAACAAGACCTGGACAAGCGCGGCGCCGAGTTGCAACAACGCCAGGTCGCCGCGCAACAGGAACGTGAGCGCCTGACCCAGGACGGGGTAAAGACCAAGGCTGAACTTACCGTCGCCGAGCAAACCCTGACGGTCACCCGCGACCTGCTGGAACGCCAGCGCCTGGCCCGCAGCGCCAGCGTCGAGGAACTGCGCGCGCAATTGCACGATGACCAACCCTGCCCGGTCTGCGGCAGCCATGAGCATCCCTATCATCAACCGGAAGCCCTGTTGCAAAGTTTGGGGCGCTTTGATGAAAGCGAACAGGCCACTGCGCAAAAAGCGGTCGACCTGCTCAAGGAAAAACTTGGCGAACTGCGCGCCGAAGTGGGCGGGTTGATCGCCCAGCAAAAAGAATTGCTGCAACAGCAGGAACAACTGGCGAGCGCGCAGCAAGCCCTGGCGCCCAGCCTTCAAGCGCATCCGTTGGCCACCACACTGCTCAATCAGGATGCCGACAAACGCGGCGCCTGGCTCAGCCAGCAAAACAGTCAGTTGAACCAGAGCATCACCCAGGACGAACAACGGCAAACCGCCCTGCTCACCTTGCAACAGGATGCTGCGCGTCTGACCCAGCAATTGCGCCACGCCGAAACCGCGCATCAGAGCGCGGCCCAGCACCTGGACAATCAACGGCGTGAACTGGGCAATGACCGTCAGCGCTTGGACGAAGAACTCAGCGCATTCGCCAGCCTGCTGCCAGCCGATACCCTGGAAGCACTTCGCACTGAACCCGCCGCGACCTTCATGCAACTTGATCGGCAGATCGCCGAGCGCCTGGCACAACTCGATCAGCAAAAGGAAGAGCTGGCCGAACAGCAACAGCGTCAGCAACAGCTTGAGAAGGAACAGGATCGGCAGCAGACCCGCGTGCAGCAATTGCAAATCGTTGAGCAGCAGTTCAATGCGCTGGCCGCACAACAACAGGCCAGCCAGCAGGCGCTTGGACAATTGCTCGGCTCGCACGGCAGCGCCGAGCAGTGGCAGCAGCAGCTTGAGCAGGACGTTGAACAGGCGCGTAACGCCGAAACCACGACGGCCACGGAACTGCAAAACCTACTCACCCAACGGGTGCGAATCGCGGCCGAACTCAAGGCGCAGCAAGAGCGTTTGCACACACTGGAAAGCGAAAACCGCGAACTGAGCGGCAAAATCGCCGAATGGCGCGCCCGTCATCCAGAACTGGGTGACGGTGGCCTTGAAGACCTGCTGCAGGTCGACGATGCCCATGTGAGCGAACTACGCCAACGCTTGCAACTCAGCGAAAAAGCCATCGAACAGGCCAACGTCCTGCTCCAGGAACGCGACAAGCGTTTGCTCGATCACAAGGCGCAGCACATCGGCGACCTGGATGACGAGCAACTCGCCAACGCGCTCACTGAGTTGCAGAACCAGTTCACCGTCAGCGAACAACGTTGCGCCGAACTGCGTGCCGAACAGGCCGAGGATCAACGCCGGCAGAATGCCAATCAGGCCCTGGCGCAACAGATCGCCGACGCGTACACCGAGTACCAGCGCTGGGCTCGCTTGAATGCGCTGATCGGTTCGGCCACCGGCGATACCTTCCGCAAGATCGCCCAGGCCTACAACCTCGACCTGCTGGTACACCACGCCAACGTGCAATTGCGC
This sequence comes from Pseudomonas sp. EB271-G4-1, assembly GCF_058791355.1. Taxonomy (NCBI): domain Bacteria; kingdom Pseudomonadati; phylum Pseudomonadota; class Gammaproteobacteria; order Pseudomonadales; family Pseudomonadaceae; genus Pseudomonas; species Pseudomonas sp. EB271-G4-1. The sequence goes on along the minus strand of NZ_JBYTEO010000022.1, from coordinate 26,137 downwards.
CAACTGGTGCGGCGCTACCGCCTCAAGCGCGGCGGGAGCATGCTGGGCTTGCTGGTGATGGACACCGAGATGGGCGACGAACTGCGCTCGGTGCATTCATTGTCTGGCGGCGAAACCTTCCTGGTGTCGCTGGCCCTGGCGTTGGGCCTGGCATCGATGGCCTCGAGCACGCTGAAGATCGAATCGCTGTTCATCGACGAAGGTTTCGGCAGCCTCGATCCGGAGTCCCTGCAATTGGCCATGGACGCCCTCGACGGCTTGCAGGCCCAGGGGCGCAAGGTCGCGGTGATTTCCCATGTGCAGGAAATGCATGAGCGGATTCCGGTGCAGATCCAGGTCCGCCGCCAAGGTAACGGCTTGAGCACCCTGGAGGTGAAATGACCACCCTCTACTCGTTCCGTCGTTGCCCTTACGCCATGCGGGCACGCATGGCGCTACGCTACAGCGAAGTGGCCGTGGACATTGTCGAAGTCAGCCTGAAGGCCAAACCCGCCGAGATGCTCGCATTGTCGAGCAAAGGCACGGTTCCGGTATTGAACGTAGACGGCCAGGTCATTGATGAAAGCCTGGAGATTATGCGCTGGGCCCTGTCACAGTATGATCCGCAGGATTGGCTGCTCAAGGATGATCCGCAAGGGCAGCTCGCCATCGAGGCGTTGATCGAGGAGAACGATCAGGTCTTCAAGGTGCATCTGAACCGCTACAAGTACGCTGAACGCTATCCGCAACAGCCGATGGCTTTTTACCGCGCCGAGGGTGAGGTGTTCCTGCGTAGGCTGGATGAGTTGCTGGACGGTCGCGATTATCTGCTGGCCGACCACCCGACCCTGGCCGACGTGGCGCTGATGCCGTTCATACGGCAATTCGCCCATGTCGATCGCGAGTGGTTCGCGCAAACGCCCTATCGACGGCTGCAGGACTGGTTGCAGCGGTTTCTGGCGTCGGCGTTGTTTACATCGGTGATGGCGAAATAACCCGATCCTTGTAGGAGCGAGCATGCTCGCGATAAACCCGAGGGCGCCGCGGGGTATCAGGCACCCCACGTAATCGTTGACGACCATCGCGAGCGTGCTCGCCCCTACAGGAATCGGGGTTTCAGGCCAATACCTCGCACATGCCAATCACCGAGCAATCCACCTGGAACGGCCCGAAAAACCCGCTATCGGGCTCGTGTGGCGGGTTGCCCGCGAGCATCCCCATGGCCTTGGCGATCTCGATGTTGCGCGCGATGTTGTGGTTGGCCTCGATGGCCCGTGCCACCCCGCCTATTGACCCGTGCCCGATCCCCAGCAGGGAAAAGCCATTGGTTATGAATGCCAGGAAGGCGATAAGCAAAAGTTTGCAACGGTTCATGCTCCGGCCACTCCCGCCAGTTCGGCCGGATCGACCATCGCCTGTTGTGCGCGATGTTCAAACTGGATGCCAGGGTGCGCGACGTGAATCGGCGGCTCGACGGTTTGCCGCGACTGCGGCGAAAGACTGACAACCAGCACCATGACCAAATAGAGACCGATTGCCACGTAGGCGCCGTATTTGGCAGAGGTGATGATGGTGCTGGCCATGATGAACTCCGTGGACATGTTTCAGAGTCCATAGAATCAATCAAAAAAGCAGCGGTAACCAACGAGTCTGATGCATAGCAAATATCAACTTCGTTGATCATTGAGCCAGTCTATCTCAGTCTTCAATAAAACTGATCATGCGCTCGCGCGCAGCGTCGGGTTCGCCGGGAATGGGGTCGGCAGCAGACAGGATCGGGGTCGAATAGAGGAACAACAGCACCACGGCAAGACGCATCGTCATTTTGGCAATCCTTTTCTTGAGAAGGAGGAGTCAAAAAATCAGCGTCAAATTTAGAGATATGGCCACCTGATATCAAGCATTACATCGATGGCTAAATGATATTGTCGCAAACGCGTTATGCAGGAGCGACATCACTTCAACGCCTTTCGCTGCCTGGGCTTCGATCGGCAAGTGACTTCGCTCCTGCATAAAAGGCTGCTGGTCGGGTCTTTCAGTGCTGGGTTTTGTGATCCAGGGCGGCGTAGAAGTTGGCGCTCTGTTGCAGGTATTTCTGGGTGTAACTCTGGGCGTGGGCTTTCTTGTCGCTGATTTCAACGTTGGCGCTGGCTGGCAGGGCCACGGTGGCGGAAATGGCGGAAGCGGCGATTACGGAGAAGAGATTGAAGTTCATGCGGATATTCCTCGAAGTCAGTTGGCTTGCTTGCCCGGTGGGGCCGTGAAGCAAACTTAACCCTCGAGGGTTATCAGCCTGAAATGCTTTGTGACACTTACAGATATCACCCTCATTGATAGAAGGATGCAGGCCCCATCAACCGGAGCCTGCGGCCTATTGACGCACCATGAATTTCAGGTCACTCGGTGCATCCATCGGCAGTTTTTGCACGGTTTTACCCAGCAAGCCGGTGATGGCATCGCGCTCGACGACGACAATCTGGTTACTTTTCTGATTGGCGATCAGTACGAACTTGCCGCTCGGATCGAGGCTGAACTCCCGTGGATGATCGCCCTCTACCGGGCGCCTTTGCAGTTCCTTGAGATGCCCCGTCGCCGGGTCGATGGCGAACACCAGCAGCTGGTTGGCCGTACCACGGTTGCTGACATACAGGAACTTGCCGTCCCTGGATGCGTGCAAGGCAGCGGCGGCCTTGTCCGAAACGGGCTGACCGGCAGCCAGATCGACCAACTGGGTTTGCTCAAGCTTGCCGTCGCGGTAATCGAACACCGCCACTTGCGCGCTCATTTCCATGGTCAGCCAGGCGTGCTTGCCATCGGCACTGAACAGCAGATGGCGCGGCCCGCTACCGGGCGGCAGCTGCACGAACGACGGTGTTGCCGGGGTCAACGGCAAGTCAGGATTGGCCTTTGGGTCGAAGCGGTAGGCAAAGACCTTGTCCGCCCCCAGGTCGTTGGAAAACACGTATTGGCCGTCTGGCGACGGTATCGTCGCGTGCACGTGCGCCGACATCTGCCGCTCGGGATTGACCCGGCTGGCCGGATGGCTACTCATCTGCACCACCGGTTTCAACGAGCCGTCCGCCGCCACCGGCAACACCGCCAACGTGCCGCCCGGATCTTCAGCCACCGAGTAGTTGCTGACAAACAAGTGGCTCGCTTCAAGGCTCAGGCTCGAATGCGTTGGCTCGTTGCCCAGGCTCTGTACCTGATTGATCAGGGTCAGTGCTTGGGTCTTGGGGTCGATAGCATAACTGCTGACCCGCCCGACCGGATCGGTCTGGCCCGGGCCATTTTCGTTGACCACGAACACGCGCTGCTGATCCTTGGACAGGGTCAGCCAGGACGGGTTTTCGCTCTGGATCACTTGCAGCGGCCTGGCGTCGATCTGCCCGGTCGCACTGTCGAAGTTCAGGCGATAGATACCCTGGCTTTGCCCGGCGGTGTAGGAACCCACGAGCAATTGATAGTTATCGGCGGATGCCACCTGGACGCCCATCGCGCCGAGGCTGCCGGCGATCAGCAGTGGCCAGACGTTACGCATCCTGTTGATCATCATCGTCGTCGTTGTCGCCGCTGATGACGTCGCCGAGGCATACCAGACGGTGTTCGCCGACGTTATCGTGGATCAGCCAATTCTGCTCTGTGGTGTCAAAGGTCGCGGCCTGGATCTGTGCCGGGGTGAATTCCCAGTGCCTGGCCGCTCGACCGTCCATGCATTCGATGTGCAGGTTGTCGTCGACATCGAGGGCGAATTCGAAGGCGTGCAGCCCGTCGATTTCCACCATCCCGCAATGTTCGAGGGCGTTGAGCAAGGTATCTGTTACGGCAGTCATGGGAGTCAATCTTTGAATGGGAAAAACGCAATGATAGCTCATGCACCTGATGATCGACTGATCGTTCCCACGGTCCCCGTGGTAACGCCTGAACGGACGCTCCGCGTTCGGCTCTGGAAGAGACGCAGAGCGTCCCGGGCTGCATTCCCACGCAGAGCGTGGGAACGATCATGTCAAAGGGCATCGCGAGTCGGCTTGCCATCCACCAGGCGCTGGATACCCAGCGGGTTTGCGTTCTTCAGCACATCCGGCAGCAGGCTGTCGGGGTAGTTCTGGAAACACACCGGGCGCAGGAAACGGTCGATGGCCAAGGTCCCTACCGACGTGCCGCGCGCATCCGAGGTCGCGGGATACGGCCCGCCGTGCACCATCGAATCGCAGACCTCCACGCCGGTCGGATAACCATTGAGCAGGATTCGCCCGACCTTCTGCTCCAGCAACCCCGTCAGTTCGCTGAACTGCTCGAAATCGGCCTGCTCACCGATGATCGTCGCGGTCAATTGACCATGCAGACCGTTCAACGCGGCGCTCAGTTGCGCCTGATCCGCCACTTCGACGACCACTGTGGTCGGGCCGAAGACTTCCGCTTGCAGCACTTCATCAGCCTCGATCAGCAAGCTGGCATCGGCCTTGAACAATTGCGGTTGCGCCTGACGCCCTTGTTGCGGTTTACCCGCCAGGTGTTCGATACGGGGATGGTCAAGGAGCTTTTGCAAGCCCTGCGCATAGCTGCCCAGCGTCCCGGCGTTGAGCATGGTCTGCGCCGGTTGATCGGCCATCATGTCCGCCAGTGACTCGAGGAAAGCAGTGAACTGCGGCGAACGGATACCCATTACCAGGCCAGGATTGGTGCAAAACTGACCGCAGCCTTGCACCACCGAAGCCGACAGGCCGCGAGCGATGGTTTCCATGCGCACTTGCAGTGCCTGGGGCAGCACGATCACCGGATTGATGCTCGACATCTCGGCGAACACCGGGATCGGTTGAGGGCGCGCCGCTGCCATGTCGCACAGCGCCCGACCACCCGCGAGCGAACCGGTAAAGCCCACCGCCTGGATGGCCGGGTGCTTGACCAGCGCTTCACCGACTCCGCCGCCGTAGATCATGTTGAACACGCCGCCCGGCATCGCGGTTTTTTCTGCCGCACGGATGATCGCATCGGCCACCTGCTCGGCCGTGGCCATGTGGCCGCTGTGGGCCTTGAACACCACCGGGCAACCGGCAGCCAGGGCCGATGCCGTGTCGCCACCGGCGGTGGAAAACGCCAAGGGGAAGTTGCTGGCTCCGAACACTGCAACGGGGCCGAGACCGATACGGTATTGGCGCAGGTCGGGACGTGGCAAGGGCTGGCGCTCAGGTTGCGCCTGATCGATGCGCGCCCCGTAGAAATCGCCGCGCCGTAGCACATTGGCGAACAAGCGCATCTGCCCGCTGGTGCGGCCACGCTCACCGATGATCCGTGCGGCCGGCAATGCCGTTTCGCGGCACACCAGGCTGACAAACTCATCGCCCAGCGCATCCAGTTCGTTGGCGATGGCATCGAGAAATTCTGCGCGACGCTCCGCGCTCAGATTGCGATAAGCCGAATACGCCTGCGCGGCGGCCTTGGAGGCGGCATCGACTTCTTGCGGCGTGGCCTGGGTGAAATCGTGGGGCAACGCCTCGCCTGTCTCGGCGTCGACACTGTGCAATTTGACGCTGCCCAGCGCACTGCGCTGGCCGCCGATGTAGTTGTGGCCAAGAATTCGAAGCATGGGGAAATTCCTTAAAGAGTGCCGACAGTGCCGGGTTCGAACGCCGCATCGACCGCAACGATGCCATTGATTAACGGCGCGCCGAATTCGCCCTGGCTGATCTCGAACACATCGCCCGGTTGTGGGCGAATGCCGTCAGCGAAGGACAGGGTCGCGGTACCGAAGAAGTGAATGTGCACGTCCCCAGGACGCAGGAACTGGCTGTACTTGAAATGGTGGTACTCAAGGTTCGCCAGGCTGTGGCACATGTTGGCCTCGCCACTGAGGAACTCGTTCTGCCACAGCACCTGGCCGTCGCGCAGGATGCGACTGGTGCCGGCCAGGTGTTGCGGCAGCTCGCCGACCCGCAGCTCCGGGCCGTAGCTGCAACTGCGCAGTTTCGAATGGGCCAGGTACAGGTAGTTCTTGCGCTCCATCACGTGATCGGAAAACTCGTTGCCGACTGCAAAGCCGAGGCGATACGGCTTGCCGTCGTGACCGATGACATAAAGGCCGCTGAGTTCAGGCTCTTCACCGGCGTCTTCGGCAAACGGTGGCAAGGGGAATGGCTGGCCGGGGCGCACAACGATGCTGCCATCGCCCTTGTAGAACCATTCCGGCTGCACGCCCGCCTGACCGGCCGCAGGCTTGCCGCCTTCCACGCCCCATTTGAAGATGCGCATCGTATCGGTCATCGCGGCTTCGTCACCGACCTGCTGGTGCATCTTGTCCCGGGCCGACGCGCTGCCCAGGTGAGTCAGGCCAGTGCCACTGACCAGCAGGTGCGCCGGATCCGGGTGATCCAGCGGTGGCAGGATGCGCAATTGCGCCAGCAGTTCGGCATAGTCGTGGCTGACACCCAAGCCCAGGCTCTGCACCTGTTGCTCAAGATTGACACCCGCTTCGATCGCTGCCAGCGCCAGGTCGCGAACCGTGCGTGCCTCACGAACTTCCAGGACCTGCGCCCCCTCGACCACGCCGACACGGCGCTCGCCGTTACTCAATTCGAACTGAACCAAACGCATGATTTTTCTCCTGTGACAAATCTCAAATCCAACGAAGGTCCCCGTGGGAGCGAGCCTGCTCGCGAAGAGGTCATCACATCCAACCTATCTGTTGGCTGACGCTGCGCCTTCGCGAGCAGGCTCGCTCCCACAGGAGATCGTTGTGAATCCTCAAGTACGGGTAGCCCCACGCGCACTGGCGGCAAACTCATCCGCCGGCAACACATGCTTGCGCTCCAACTGGCGGTACACCACGCCGGTCAACACCAGGCCGAACACCATCACGCAGGACAGGAAATACAGCCCCGATGCCAGGTTGCCGGTGTATTCCTTGAGCGCGCCGATCACGAACGGGCCGATGTAGCCGCCGAGATTGCCTACCGAGTTGATCAGGGCAATCCCCGCCGCCGCACTCGCGCCGGCAAAGAAGCGCCCGGGCAAGGTCCAGAAAATCGCCGTGCAGGAAAACAGTGCGAACGCCACCAGGCACAGCGCCATCAATTGCAGTACCGGAAACGTCAGCCAGGCGCTGAGGAACAAGCCGATGGCGCCCAACACATACAGCACCGCCAAGTGACCATAACGATCATTCAATCGATCGGAGCTGCGCGGGATGATCAGCAGACCAACGATCCCGAAGACATAGGGCACCGATGACACGAACCCGGTCACCAGGTCGCTGCCGCCGAACTGCTTGATCAGGGTCGGTAGCCACAGGCCCAGGCCATAGATGCTGAGGGTCACCGGCAGGTAGAACAGCGCCAGCAGCAACACGCGTTTGTCCTTGAGCGCGTGCAGCGGGTTGCCGTGGCGGGTCTGGCCGTATGCCTGCAGGTCTTTTTGCAGTTCGCCGCTCAGCCAGTCCTTCTCGGCCTGGTCCATCCACTTCACCTGTTGCGGGCCATCCGGCAACCAGCGCAGTACCGGCCAGGTCAGCAGGATCGCCGGGGTGCCGATGACGATGAACAGCCACTGCCAGCCGTGCAGGCCAAGAACGCCATCCAGGCCCAATAGCCCGCCGGACACGGGCCCGGTGATCATCATCGCGATGGGTTGGGACAGGATGAACAAGCCCAGGATCTTGCCGCGATGGCGCACCGGGAACCACTGGGTGATGTAGTACAGAACGCCAGGAAAGAACCCGGCTTCCGCCGCACCGAGCAAAAAGCGCATCAGGTAGAAGCTGTTCGGCCCCTGGACGAACGCCATGCCGATGGTAATGGCGCCCCAGGTGACCATGATTCGGGCGAACCAGCGTCGTGCGCCAAAACGGTCAAGCATCAGGTTGCTGGGGATTTCCAGGAGGAAATAGCCAATGAAGAACAGTCCTGCGCCCAACCCGTACGCCGCATCACCGAGGCCGATGTCGGCGCCCATGTGCAGTTTGGCGAAGCCCACTGCGGAGCGATCCACGTAGGCGATCAGGTACAGCAGGATCAGGAAGGGAATCAGTTTCAGTGTGATGCGGCGGATCAGCCGCAATTCCTGGCTCATGAGATCGGTCTCCGATTGTTGTTTTTATAGAACCTCGGGGGACGCCTCTCACGGCTAACCGTCAGGGCCATCCCTCCGCTGAAAACGACTATATAGTAATACTATTTAACCAACAACACTTCCAAACAGGCGAATTTGCGCTTATGTTACGCCTCAGCCCGAACAATATAGTCATACAATAAGAGAATCGATCATGTCTGATAAGAAACCCACCCTGCGCTCCGCCCACTGGTTTGGCACCGCCGACAAGAACGGCTTCATGTACCGCAGCTGGATGAAGAATCAGGGCATCGCCGATCACCAGTTTCATGGCAAGCCAATCATCGGCATCTGCAACACCTGGTCGGAACTGACCCCGTGCAACGCGCACTTCCGCCAGATCGCGGAACACGTAAAGCGCGGAGTGATCGAGGCTGGAGGCTTCCCGGTGGAATTTCCGGTGTTCTCCAACGGTGAATCCAACTTGCGCCCGACCGCCATGCTGACCCGCAACCTGGCGAGCATGGACGTGGAGGAAGCCATTCGCGGCAACCCGATCGACGGGGTGGTACTGCTGACCGGCTGCGACAAGACCACCCCGGCATTGCTGATGGGCGCGGCCAGTTGCGACGTGCCAGCGATCGTCGTCACCGGCGGGCCGATGCTCAACGGCAAGCACAAAGGCAAGGACATCGGCTCGGGTACCGTGGTCTGGCAACTGAGCGAACAGGTCAAGGCCGGCACCATCACCCTCGACGACTTCCTCGCGGCCGAGGGCGGCATGTCTCGCTCGGCCGGCACCTGCAACACCATGGGCACCGCCTCGACCATGGCCTGCATGGCCGAGGCACTGGGCACCTCCCTGCCCCACAACGCGGCGATTCCCGCCGTGGATGCTCGTCGTTATGTGTTGGCGCACATGTCCGGCATGCGTGCCGTGGAGATGGTGCGCGAGGATTTGAAGCTGTCGAAGATCCTCACCAAGGAAGCCTTCGAAAATGCCATCCGGGTCAACGCCGCCATCGGCGGTTCGACCAACGCCGTGATTCACCTCAAGGCCATCGCCGGCCGCATCGGCGTGGAGCTTGACCTGGACGACTGGACCCGCATCGGTCGCGGCATGCCGACCATCGTCGACCTGCAACCGTCCGGGCGCTTCCTGATGGAGGAGTTCTACTATGCCGGTGGCTTGCCAGCGGTATTACGCCGCCTTGGCGAAGCCAACCTGATCCCGAATCCCGATGCCTTGACCGTCAACGGCAAATCCATCGGCGAAAACACCAAGGACGCGCCGATCTATGGCGAGGACGAGGTCATCCGCACCCTCGACAACCCGATTCGCGCCGACGGCGGGATCTGCGTATTGCGCGGCAACCTCGCGCCACTGGGCGCAGTGCTCAAGCCCTCCGCCGCCACACCCGAATTGATGCAGCATCGCGGGCGAGCCGTGGTGTTCGAGAACTTCGACATGTACAAGGCACGAATCAACGATCCGGAACTGGACGTGGATGCCAACTCGATCCTGGTCATGAAGAATTGCGGGCCGAAGGGTTATCCGGGCATGGCCGAAGTCGGCAACATGGGCTTGCCGGCCAAGCTGCTGGCCCAGGGCGTGACCGACATGGTGCGCATTTCCGATGCGCGCATGAGCGGTACCGCGTATGGCACCGTTGTCTTGCATGTCGCCCCGGAAGCAGCGGCTGGCGGTCCGTTGGCAGCCGTGAAGGAAGGCGACTGGATCGAACTCGACTGCGCCAGCGGTCGCCTGCACCTGGACATCCCGGATGCCGAACTGGCGGCGCGCATGGCCGACCTGCAGCCGCCACAGCAATTGTTGGTGGGCGGCTATCGCCAGTTGTACATCGACCATGTGTTGCAGGCGGATCAGGGTTGTGACTTTGACTTCCTGGTCGGTTGCCGAGGCGCCGAGGTACCCCGCCACTCCCACTGACTCCGTTGCCCTCCCCCTGATCGTTCCCACGCTCTGCGTGGGAACGATCACTTCAAGACTTTGCCGCGCCTGTTATCATGCGCGGCATCGCCATCGCACAGGACCGCGCCGTTCCCCATGGATTACCGCAAACCCTCCGACCGCAAAAGCATGCACTCGCGCATCGTCCAGGAACTGGGCATGCAGATCGTCTCGGGACGTTTCCTGCCGGACGACAAACTGCCCGCCGAAGCCCTGCTCTGTGAGGAGTATGCCGTCAGCCGGCCGGTGTTGCGCGAAGCCACCCGTGTTTTGGTCGCCAAGGGCCTGGTCTATTCCCGTCCGCGGGTCGGCACGGTGGTCAAGCCGCGCAAGGAATGGCACATGCTCGACCCGGACGTCCTGCATTGGCTGATGCAAAGCAGCCCGCAGAACCAGTTCTTCGACCTGCTGACCAGTGTGCGCAGCATCATCGAACCGGCCGCCGCCGCCCTCGCCGCGCAGTTCGCCACCGACGCGGACATTGCCGCCATCGGTGAAGCCTACCAGCGCATGGAGGCGGCACCGACGCCGGAAGCCTTGCTGCAACCGGACCTGGATTTCCACAGCCGTATAGCCGACGCCACCCACAACGACTTGCTGGCCAACCTGTGCAACATGCTGTCGGTAGCGATTGCCGAAGCGTTGAAGCATTCCAATCAGCGGCCAAACCTGCATGAGCTGGCGTTGCCGCGGCACAAGGCGATTCTCACGGCCATCGAAAACCGCGATGCGCTGGGTGCGCGGCATGCGACGCTGGTGCAACTGGACGATGCGCGTAGTGCGCTGAATGTGGTGCTGGGTAGCGATCCCTCGTAAAGCAAAATCAAAAGATCGCAGCCTGCGGCAGCTCCTACAGGGGAATGATGTACATCTGTAGGAGCTGCCGCAGGCTGCGATCTTTTGATCTTCACGCACAAAAAAAAGCCGCAACCCTGAGGTTGCGGCTTTTTTGTTTCAACCAGGGATCAGTGAGCAAACAGCGAATTACCCTTCTGCCCCGCCAGCTTCTCCGGTTTTATCAGGAACCGCGCCAGTGCCGGCAGCAGCCACAACGCACCGAACATGTTCCACAGCAGCATGAAGGTCAGCATCAGGCCCATGTCAGCCTGGAACTTGATGGCCGAGAAGATCCAGGTGCACACGCCGATGGCCAGGCACAAGCCGGTGAACAGCACGGCCTTGCCGGTGGATTTCAGCGTCTGGTAGTACGCCTCTTGCAACGGCAGGCCGGCACGCAGGAAGCTTTCCAGGCGGCTGTAGATGTAGATGCCGTAGTCCACGCCAATCCCCACCCCTAGCGCCACCACCGGCAGGGTCGCGACCTTCACGCCGATGCCCATGAAGGCCATCAGGGCGTTGCCCAGCACCGACGTCAGCACCAGCGGCAACACGATGCACAAGGTCGCCGCCCAGGAACGGAAGGTGATCATGCACATGACCGCGACGCAGATGTACACCAGGATCAGGATGGTCAGTTCGGACTTCTTGATCACCTCGTTGGTGGCCGCTTCAATGCCCGCGTTACCGGCAGCCAGGATGAACTCCAGGTTCTCGGTGTTGTGTTCCTTGGCGAATTCCTGCACCGCATGCACCGCACGGTCCAGGGTTTCGGCCTTGTGATCGTTGAGGAACACCAGCACCGGTGCCAATGAACAGCTGTTGTTGTACAGGCCATCGGCGCGGGCGATGGAATTGTTCAACACGTCCGGGTTACGCGACAGGGTTTCCCATTTCAGGTTGCCCTCGTTCATGCCCTTGATCATCTGCTTGGACACGGTGACCAGCGAGATCGCCGACTGCACGCCCTCGGTGTTCTGCATCTTCCACATCAGCTCATCGATCGGCGCCATGGCTTCGTAGCGCGAGCAGCCTTCGGCCTTGGTCTTGACCATCACCACCAACACGTCGGAACTGGTGGAGTAGTTGCTGATGATGAAGTTGTTGTCCTTGTTATAGCGCGAGTCCGGACGCAATTCCGGCGCGCCCTGGTCGAGGTCTCCGATCTTCAGGTTCTGGCTGTACCAGAGGCCACCGCCAAAGGCGACCAGCGCCAGGAAAATCGAAACCGGTGCAACCTTCGCGCTGGCAAAATTCGACAACAGCCGCCAGAACGGATGCTCGCGGATCGCATCCTTCTTGCTGCGAGCCACGGCACGCTTGCTGATGCCGACGTAGGAAATCGCCACCGGCAACAGGATCAGGTTGGTGAACACAATCACTGCCACACCGATGGAAGCACCGATGGCCAGCTCGCGGATCACACCGATATCGATGATCAGCAGCGTGATGAAGCCCACCGCATCGGCGAGGATCGCGATCATCCCTGGCAAGAACAGCTGGCGGAAAGTGCGCCGCGCCGCCGTCAAGGCGTTTTCCGCCTCGCTGGATTGCAGGGCGATACCGTTGATCTTCTGCACGCCGTGGGAAATACCGATGGCGAAGATCAGGAACGGGACCAGCATCGAGTAGGGATCGAGCCCGAAGCCGAAGAAGTGCATCAACCCCAACTGCCAGACCACCGCCACCAGGGTGGTACTCAATACCGCCACTGTGCTGCGCATGCAGTTGGTGAACCAGTACAGCAGGATCAGGGTGATGACGAAGGCAACACCGAAGAACATCACCACCATCACCAGGCCGTCGATCAGGTCGCCAACTTTCTTGGCGAAACCGACGATATGGATCTTCACGTTGGGGTTCTGTTTCTCGAACTTGTCGCGGATCTTATCTTCCAGCTCGTGGGAGAACTTGCGATAGTCCAATGCCAGCAACTTGCCCTGGTCCTGCGGGTCCGGGTAGGACTCCAGCAGCGGGATGTCGACGATGCTCGACTTGAAGTCGTTGGCCACCAGGCGCCCGACCTGCCCAGACTTGAGCACGTTGTTACGCAACAGGTCGAGGCTTTGCTGGGAGCCGTTGTAGCTCTGCGGGATCACTTCCCCCCCAGCAAAGCCCTCCTCCGTCACTTCGGTCCAGCGCACGCTCGGGCTCCACAGCGACTTGAGGCCGGAGCGGTCGACGCCAGAGATGTAGAACACCTCGTCGTTGATCTGGCGTAACGTCTCCATGTACTCCTTGGAGAAGATGTCGCCGTCGGTGGCTTCCACGGAAATGCGGACGGTGTTGCCCAGGTTCGCCAGGTCGTTACGGTGCTCCATCATCTTCTGGATGAACGGATGCTCGAGCGGGATCATTTTTTCGAAGCTGGTGGACGGGCGGATCAGCGTCGCCTGCCAGAACAGGAAAACACTGACCAGCAGGCAGATGAAAATCACTGCCGGGCGATTATTGAAGATCAGGCGCTCAAGAAACGTCGCCTTGTCCTGATGATGGGTGCTTAAGGATGTCATGACTACGCCTTCTTATTATTAACCCGGCTCATTTGCCCAGCTCAGCGCCATTTGGCGAAGTGGCGCGAACGCCGCCCTGTCCAGCCAGAATCAGATTGCCGTTCCCTGCGGCGACGACAGATGAGAGCGAGATACGATCCCGACGGTTGAAGACGCTGAAGGTTTCACCGTTGTCGCTGCTGCTGATCACCGAACCGCCGTTGCCGACGATCACAATGGAACCATCGTCAAGCAATGTACCGCCGGACAGGCCGAATTCCAGATCACCGCGTTCAGCCTTGAGCTTGACCTGCTCCCAAGTGCTGCCGAAATCCGTGGAGCGGTAAAGATTGCCGCGCAGGCCATACGCCAACAGCGTATTGGGTTGCGCGGTGCCGATCACACCGAATAGCGAACCCTCGTACGGACCTTCGAGTTTTTCCCAGGTCTGGCCCCAATCGGCCGAGCGGAACATGCTGCCCTGCTCGCCAACGATAAACAGGCCGGCATCCTTGACCGCCGTGATGGCGTTGAGGTGGAACTGGTCTTCGTTGTCCAGGCGGTCGCTGACGTCTTCCCAGTTCTTGCCGCCGTCGGTGGTGGCCATCAACGCACCATACGCGCCTACGGCAAAACCGCTGTTGGCGTCCTGGAACCAGACGTCGAGCAGCGGCGATTCGCGTTTCAGATCTTCGAATTGCTTGGTCCAGGTGACACCACCGTCTTCGCTGGCGAGGATCTGCGCGTCATGCCCCACGGCCCAGCCGTGCTTGTCATCGACAAAGAACACTGAAGTCAGTAACTGGCGGGTCGGCACCTTGGCCTGGGTCCAGGTGGAACCCTGGTCGTCGGAATACAGAATGTGCCCGCGATCCCCGACCGCCACCAGGCGCTTGCCGGCGTGCACGACATCGAGCACCAGGCTTTTGCTGGCCTTGGCCGATTCAACGGAATAAACGACGTTGGACGCTGGCGCGTCAGCGGCCAGCACCGATGTTGACCACACGGCACAGCCCAACAGCGAGAGCGCTGTAGCCAGCGACGCGAATTTGCGCAATGCCGGCGGGCGGCAGATACCCACACCCATGACAGGCTCACTCATAGACCTTCCCCCTTTATTATTGTTAGGTCGTTCAACCTTTCAGGGCGCCGAAAGGGGTACTCACGGGACGTCCTGTTTCAAAAGCATAGTCTTGAAACCCGCAATCCAGAGCCCCTTCGGAAGCTGGCTTATCCTATCGGTGTTTTTCGACGGCTGACAATCGACGGCACGTTATGTTTTGTTAACCGCGGGTCGATGCGTCCCGGGTGAATGGTCGGGTATTACCGCGGGTGATCGTGTTATCCATGGACGGTCTATGCCGGTGTTTGGCTGATCCATGCAGTCCAGCAAATTGTATCGATGAGCGTTTTTTGTCAGAAGCCGACTTGTCGTTCCCCTATGGTGGCTCGCATTGACTCCCCATGGACAGCAAGAAATGATTCCTTCCCCAATTGGCGCCTCATCCAGCCGCCCTCTCGCAAACAACGACCGTCCGATAGTCCCTACACCCATTGCGAAAGCGGTGAATTTCGTTTGCCAGGGACAGGAGAAGTTTGTGGCACTCGCGCAATCACCGGAGGAAAAACCAGGGCGTGATTCGTCTGCGGCGGGACCGAAGCCAATCGGGGGTGGCCGTAAGAACAGAGTGGTCGCGATGCGAGAGCAAAAGCAGCAGCGCTTCGCAGGGCTAATGCAAGATCAGGAGAAGTTGCTGGGGCAACAGAAACAGATGCAAAAGCGCGTTGATATCACATACAACGTCATGCAGAGCAAAATGAACGATCCATCGTGCTCCGAACAGGAACGGGCACAGTTCAGACAACGTTACGCCGTCGTATTGGACGCTCAAAGCACAAGCTATGTCACGCTGCTGGACGTGACCACGGAATTGATTGGCTTGAGGGTTGCCCCTGACATTGCCCAATTAGGGTGCAAGCTGCAGGAAAATCTGATCAACAATGCTTATGCGCAAATCACCATTAAAGGCCTGGATCTCGAAGCAGCTAAATGCAAGTACACCCATTCCAATAGTGATGAGGTGCAGCTCGCTACAGCCCTGCTAACCGAAGGTACTGCCGTAGTGGATGGTTTTTTGGAATACATGGGTGAACTCTGCGAAATCTACGAAACGGTGCTCAAGTTCCAAACGGAGGTGGGGAGCCGTCTTCGCCAACTTCAAGGGATGTCGCACCAGGGGGCCGAGGCCTGGGAGCGATTGACCAGCAACAGGCCCGATAATGAAATTAACGTGCTGGGTACCAAGGTCTGCCAACTGACCACCTTGACCTCTCTCGGCGCCAAGGAGCCTGGCAGCGACACGTCAGCAGCACTGCTTGACGTTATGGCACCCCTGCAGTTGTTGTTCACGTCCTATATTGAGCTTCAAATCTCAAAGCACTATAAAAGCGACGATCGTATTGCCGTACTGGATAACCTGGTCAAACACTACGACACCGCAATGGTAGGGCTCACCAGTATTGGCATCCTGAGATCCGATGAATTGCAGCCGGACCGGTTCGCCCATCTGTGTGAAATCGTTGGACAATTGCGCGACGATGCCGAGCACCGCCTGGCTGATGAACTGAAGAGCGCTGAAACGCCGTCCCCGACATCGAAAGCCGAACTTCCCGCTACATCGCCCTCCCGCAAGCGGGTCATCCACACTGTCAAAGGCACATTGATCGGAGAGGTTCGGGCTCGAGTTGCCAATCAGGGCACAGACATTGTCGACGTCAGAAGCCCTTTCGAAGACCAGCCACTGGCCTCGTTCCGCGAAGATAAATCGAATGCCTGGGTGGAAATCGTCGAAGCGAGTAAAACCGAACCGAAAGCGCGCGTGACTCCCTACCCGCAACTCAAGGGCGATGCTCGAAAGGCGTTGGCGAAAATCGATGAGCTGGTGCACAAATTCGAGGGCTACGCACGAGGGGCGAGCCATCCAAAGGGAATCGAAGAGAGCTTGCAGAACACGGCACAGAATCTGATCGACTATGCGGACCGCCTGGAACGCCACGAAAACGCACCGTCAAACTCGCAGAAGGATGCCGACCTCGTCAAAGACCTGCGGCTCACGGCTGGAACAATCAAGGAAAAAGCAACGCAACTGCGTATCCAAATATCCCTGGCCCAAGCCCCTACCAGCGAAGCCGTGGAGTATCTGTTTCGTCACAAGGAGGTTCACCCGCAAAAAATCGGCGAACGCATACAACTGAAAACCGGACGCCAGGACTTTTTGCAGGAATACGTTCTGATGAACAATAACAATCGGCCATTGTGGTATGCGCACTTTCATTACAAAACATCAAGTGATGCCAACGCCGATTACACCGCCGCCAGCCTGAAAACCAAAGATCAGCGCTTTGAAACCAATGCCACGGCACTGGCCAAGGCACAAAACGCTCACCAGAAAATCGACATTTATCGCGGCCACATCGACAAGGAACTGGCCACGAAAATTTTCTCGCTGCCGTAACCCGTTCGCCGCGCAGTGACTGGCACTGCGCGGCATCAGGACCAAGCCAGGCTGATTCACGCAGTCCAGCGAACTGTATCGATGAGCGTTTTTTGTCAGAAGCCGACTTGTCGTTCCCCTATGGTGGCGCGCATTGACTCCCCATGGACAGCAAGAAATGATTCCTTCCCCAATTGGCGCCTCATCCAGCCGCCCTCTCGCAAACAACGACCGTCCGATAGTCCCCACACCCATTGCGAAAGCGGTGAATTTCGTTTGCCAGGGATAAGAGGAGTTTGTGGCGCTTGCGCAGTTACCGGAGGAAAAACCGGGGCGTGATTCGTCTGCGGCGGGACCGAAGCCAAGGAAAAGCTGAATTAGTGCTGACCAAGAACAATCGGCTCAATCAATTCACTGTTCCCAATGGGTATGTCTTGACCTCCGGACGCCTAATCACCGTGGCGCGCCCTTATTCGAATGACAGCGCGGCGAAGCCACTCGAACAGACTCTGGCCAATGCGAAAACCATCCTGAACACCGCGCTCACCATGCGCAACCTGATCAAGGAAGGGCATGAACTCGCTGAACTAAAACCTGCAGGCAACTCACCGCAGATAGAACTGGCCACACGCATTCAGTCCAGCTTGGGCGACGCTACAAAGGGTCGTCTATCAGTACTCACCTCACCGATTGCCTTGACCGTCGACAACAGCAAAGTCACTTCACTCAGCCCTTCCAAGAGCGACATGGCCGTTTGGATAAAAAGCCATGACACGCCGGGCAGCTACATAGTGTTGAACGGCAACAACGACGAAACCTACGTCTCATACATCGCCGACAAACTCGCGGACAGCAAGCACATCAACTTTATTACCAGCGGCTTCGGTGGCCACGGCACGACGGATCGCCATTCCATCGCGACCAACAAAACAGAAGGTGACCGCTTTAAAGAGTTGCTGATGGAAAAAGGCATCGCCCCACAACGGATCACAGTTGACCCCTTCTCGACCAACAGCGGTCAAAACGCAATTAACGTCGCGGACATCATCAACCGTGACATTCAGGGTGGAAAACCACTCGGCACGGTTATTGTCAGCGGTACGCCCGCCGCGGTGTTTCGACAAACCTACACCTATGCCCAACAACTCAAGATAAACAGCGAGACGCCATTTCAGATTGAATCATTCCCGTTCTGTGATGAAGCCAAATACACCACGCTCGCCGATAATCTCGCCATTATTCGCGAGTTTTCCACCACGCTGAATTACTTGTTTAATACTGCTTATCTACCAAGTAATGCAGGCCTCTACCCGGATGCGTTTTTTTCCTCGGTTCTGGATTGCCTGGCGACGTTCGCTGATAAGTTGACTGCGGACCATCCGAAAGATGCGGATAAATATGGAACGGTTGTCAGAGCTATTCGAACGATCGATCAACAGATGATTGAGCGATTCAAGTCGACGCAGTTGACCTCGGAAGACAAAATGGCCGTCCGCACAGTCGACGACTTCTTCAGATCTCTCTTCAACCCGCTGGAACTTACATTCAATCGCGGCACCGTATAAGCCACAAAAAAATGCCCGTAGCGCAAGATACGGGCATTTCAGTATTTCAACAGCCGTTGCGAAAAAACTCGCTCACACGGTCATCAAGCCAAGCTTTTACTCACCACCTCAAACACGTCACTGGACAACTGCCCCGAAGCACGAATGCGCTCCAGTTCGCCTTTCATCAACGCCTGACGGGCGCTGTCGTACTTGCGCCAGCGAGTCAGCGGTGCCAGTTGGCGCGAAGCGATCTGCGGGTTGAAGCCGTTCAACTCGATCACCAGATCCGCCAGGAAGCGATACCCGGAGCCATCCGCCGCATGGAAGTTGATCAGGTTCTGCCCGGCGAACGCGCCGATCAGGGCCCGCACCTTGTTCGGGTTCTTGATGTTGAACGCCGGGTGCTGCATCAATGCCTTGACCCGATCCAGGCCACCCGGCAGCACACTGCCGGCCTGGACGCTGAACCACTGGTCCATGACCAACGGGTTGTCCTTGAAGTGATCGGCGAAGCTGGCCAGTGCCTTGGCTTTCTGCTCTTCGAATGGCGAGTTGACCAGCACGGCGAGCGCAGTCAGGCGTTCGGTCATGTTGTCGCAGGCGTCGAACTGCTCCAGCGTCGCCGCCAGCACTTCGGGCTTGCCGCTGAGCATCAGGTACGACAGCGCAATGTTCTGCAGTGCGCGACGGGCAAAATGCTCGGCTTCGGCCACGTACGGGGTCTTTTTCGACAGGTCGCGGTTGGCCTGGTAACGCAGCCACAAGCCTTCGAACAACGCATCGGCCAGTTGCTTGCGGGCAAACTCGCGGGCGGTGTGAATCGCCTCGACGTCGGCCACTTCGCTGATTTCGGTGAGGTACGCTTCGCTTGGCAGCGACAGCATTTCGGCGACCATTGCCTGATCCAGCGTCTCGTCGGACAGCACGGTACGCAAGGCCGAAACCAGACGCTGATCCAGTACCAACGCTTCGCCCTTCTGCTGCTGGGCGATCAGTTCCTGCAACACCTGCACCGACAGTTGCTGACCAGCATCCCAGCGGTTGAAGCCGTCGCTGTCGTG
Organism: Pseudomonas sp. EB271-G4-1; assembly: GCF_058791355.1. Taxonomy (NCBI): domain Bacteria; kingdom Pseudomonadati; phylum Pseudomonadota; class Gammaproteobacteria; order Pseudomonadales; family Pseudomonadaceae; genus Pseudomonas; species Pseudomonas sp. EB271-G4-1. The sequence continues at coordinate 6,712 of NZ_JBYTEO010000022.1, read as the reverse complement.
CTGCATCAGGAACATCAGTTGGTCACGGTTGTACGGGAAACTCAGTTTCACCGGTGCCGAGAAACCGCGCAGCAGCGAAGGCAACGGCTGTTCGGCGATGTCGACGAAGGTGAACGTCTGCTCGGCTTCGGTGACCGAGAGGACCCGGGAAGTCCCCTGCGCCGACGCTTCGCCGGCAAGACGCAGGGCAATTTCACCGCCCTGGCTGTCGAGCAGGCCGAGTTCGACGGGAATCACGAACGGCAGTTTTTCAACTTTGTCCGGGGTCGGCGGGCAGCTCTGGCGGAAGGTCAGGCTGTAAGTTTTCGCCGCAGCATCATAAGACTCGCTCACCGCCAAACGAGGTGTGCCAGCCTGGCTGTACCAGCGCTTGAACTGAGTCAGGTCGACGCCATTGGCATCTTCCATGGCCTTGATGAAGTCATCGCAGGTCACGGCCTGGCCGTCATGGCGCTCGAAATACAGGTCGCTGCCTTTACGGAAGCCTTCGGCGCCGAGCAGGGTGTGGATCATGCCGACCACTTCCGAGCCCTTTTCGTACACGGTCAGGGTGTAGAAGTTGGAGATCTCGATGAAGCTGTCCGGCCGTACCGCGTGAGCCATGGGACCGGCGTCTTCGGCAAACTGGTGGGTGCGCAGGTAGGCCACGTCCTGGATGCGCTTGACCGTCGCCGAGTTCATGTCGGCGGAGAAGGCGGAATCGCGGAACACCGTGAAGCCTTCCTTGAGCGACAACTGGAACCAGTCGCGGCAGGTCACGCGGTTGCCCGACCAGTTGTGGAAGTATTCATGGGCAACGATGGCCTCGACCCGCTGGTGCGCGGCGTCGGTGGCGGTCTCGGCCTTCGCCAGCACGGCGCTGGAGTTGAAGATGTTGAGGCCCTTGTTCTCCATGGCGCCCATGTTGAAGTCGTTCACGGCGACGATCATGAAGATGTCCAGGTCGTACTCGCGGCCATAGACCTCTTCGTCCCAGCGCATGGATTTCTTCAGGCTGTTCATGGCGTGCTGGCACTTGTCGATGTTTTCCGGCTCGACATAAATGCGTAGCGCTACATTACGCTGGGTCATGGTGGTGAAAGTGTCTTCGACGCACCACAAATCACCGGCCACCAGCGCGAACAGGTACGCCGGCTTCTTGAACGGGTCTTCCCAGGTCGCCCAGTGGCGACCGTCTTCGCCAGGACCACTGGCGATCGGGTTGCCGTTGGACAGCAGCACCGGGTAGCTGTGCTGTTCGGCGACCACTGTGGTAGTGAACGTGCTCATCACGTCCGGGCGGTCGAGGTAATAGGTGATCTTGCGGAAGCCTTCGGCCTCGCACTGGGTGCAGAACATCGTGCCGGACTTGTACAGGCCTTCCAGCGCGGTGTTGGTTTCCGGGTGAATCCTGACGCTGGTATCGACCGTGAACGTGGTGCTGGTCGGCTGCAGAGTCAAATGATTCTCGGTGAGTTGGTAATCGGCAAGGCCCAGCTCGCGGTCGGCCAGGGTCACCGACAGCAACTCCAGCTGCTGGCCATCCAGCACCAGCGGCGGCAGGCCCGGACCACGCTCGGGGTTGCGGCGCATCACCAGTTGCGCATGGACCAGGCTGTGGTCCTCGAACAACTCGAAGGTCAGGTGAGTTTCGTCGATCAGGTACTCAGGCGCCTGATAGTCCTTGAGGTAGATCATCTTCGGTTGTTCGGTGCGCATGCTGGAGTCCTTAACTATGCACGGCGAGCTGATAAGCCGTGTATTTACGAATGTTGATCACGCCGGTATCGAAGATCAGGTATTGGCCCTTGACCCCCATCAACGTGCCTTCGGCAATCGGGTTCTTGTCCAGGTTGAAGCTGACGATTTTCGCCGGATACTGATCGACCGGGAAGCGGATCTCGAGCGTTTCGACGTCGGCAATAGTCTGGATCGCCTGCAGGCCGAATCGTTCCTGCAAGCCTTGCAGGCCCTCGGCGCAGCTGTCGAACAACTGGTCACGGATCTGCGGCAGGTCCACCGATACCGCGTCCCCCTTGAGCAAGGCACGCCAATTGGTCTTGTCGGCGACCTGGCTGCGAAACAGATCTTCGACGAAGCCTGATTGCTGGCGGGTCGCGACGCGCATGATGGGCAACGCCTGGCTGGCGCCCTGGTCGATCCATCGGGTCGGCAGCTGGGTGGCGCGGGTGATGCCGACTTTTACCCCGGAAGAATTCGACAGGTAGACAATGTGATCGGTCATGCAGAACGTCTGGCCCCACTCCGGCTCCCGGCAGGTACCGGCGTCGAAATGGCAGCGTTCCGGGCTCATTATGCACACATCACACTGGGCCAGCTTGGTCATGCACGGGTAGCAGTAGCCCTGGCTGAAACTGGTCTTGGTCTTGCGCCCGCAATGGGTGCAGTGGATCGCCCCCAGGTATTCCAGGCGCACCGTGGTGCCGATCAACGGATTGACCGGCACCTCGAGATCGCCCAGGCGAAAGGCATATTGCACATTCGGCCCGTCCAGGCGCGCCGACATTTTACTGATTGCACCGCGGCCAATCTCGATCAATGGATGGCATCCGACTTGAACAGGATATTGGGTACTTGAATCGATTTGGAGCTGCATTCCTGCGGCCCCATGTAGCCAGTACGTTCTTCTTCAGGCAGGTTCTTGATTTCCCAGGCGATCATCGCCTGCAACGACAGTTCGCGTTGTTCGGCGGTGAGCTTGCCACCGTCGGACCATTTACCGATCTCCACTGCCAGTTTCAGGCTCTGGTAGATATCCGGGGTGATGTTCTTGATCATTTCGTTAAAAGAGGACATTGGGTCTCCGCGCTCTTTGAATCACATAACAGTTTTAGACGGCCAGTTTACGGCGGTTGTACAAACCACCCAACAAACCGGTCAAGCATCCGACGAGCAGCCCACCAACGTGGGCCGCGTTGGCTATTTCGCCGAAACCGATCATCGAGACCAGTCCGGACATGCACAACAATAGCCATATCAGCATCATCGCCAATACCCCTCGGGGCAGGCGATAGGCGCTGTTGGGCGACAAAATCTGAAAAATCCAGCAGTGCCCGAGCAGGCCGTACAGCACCCCGGACAATCCGCCAAACAGGGTTGGCCCGCTGAACACGAACTGGGCATAGTTGGACACGAGGCTGAACAACAAGGTCAGGCCGATGAGGTTGACACTGCCCTGGCGCGATTCGATACGACGCCCCAGCTCCCAATACCACATGCCGTTCATGGCCAGGTGCAGGAAGCCGAAGTGAATCAGCATCGGTGTCACCAGGCGCCACCACTGCCCCGCTGCCAGGCTGTCGGCCAATGGCACAAAATGGATGTACTCGCCGACCACGCGAAAATCGAGAAACGTCAGCCAGCGCAACGTACTCAGGTTATCGCCCAGCAGTGTCAGCGCGCCGACGACCAGGCTCAGCACCAGCACCGCCGCGGTCGCTTTGCCATGGCGTACCTGCTCGGCGAAGTTCGGCCGGCGAATCGACTGCGCGATCGGGATATCGAGCTTGTGCTCCGGATCGCCCTCCGGATAGCGCTCGTACAACACACGCACGTCGTCGCTGATGTTGGCCGGCACCCAAAGCACCTGTTCACCAGCTTCCTCGCTGACCCGATGCGGCACCTGCATGCGCTGCAACAACTTGACGAACCCGCTCAGGTCCACCGCCAGCGGCAGGCGCAAGACTGCGACCCGGCTCATTGCAACACCTCCGGTCGCTCGACATCGACCCAGACAAACTTGTGCGGGTCGAGCCGGGTTTCCTGGTCCAGTCGATAGGCCACCAGTTTTCCGTAGAGCACCGCACTGTAGTCCAGGCACGCCAGGTTCGGACGAATCGGCGCCGGTTTGCCGCTGCGCCAGTAGTGACCGACAAACAGCAACGGCTGGTCGGCGCCGTAGCGCAGCAGGTTGTTTTTTTCGGTTGACGACAGTGGCGTTCGGGCCACCGGGTCGGGCAAGGCGTCGGGCTGGAACACGATGTCTCCGTAGGTTTGCGGATCGTCTTCCCAGAATTTGGTACGGAAGAACGAGCGTGTCAGGCCATCGCCGCTGGTCATGGTCAGGCCATGGGGCAGGCGCATGTCGGTGCCGCGCAACAGGCGGTCGAACACGGTACAGGCAAAACTGTCGGGCACGGCCGAGGCCTGGAGGAAGTGCTCGTCGATGCAGCCATCGGGGAACAATGCCCGCAGCGGCTCGATCAATCCGGCGTCCCAGCAGGCATGCACCACCCGGAAGCGTCCGGCATCGATAAACAGCGGCAGTTCATAGAACCACTGCTGGAAGTCATGCCAGTCACCCGGATGATGTTCGAACTGGGTTAACGTTTCATGCAGCAATCGAGCGTGGCGCGGCGTGTGTTCGCGCACGAACTGCTTGCCACTGCCAGGCAATGCCGGGGTTACCCAGCCCAGGGCGTTGAATTCATGGTTACCCATGATGCACAGCGCCTGCCCTGCCTCGACCATGTCGTGGACGATGTGCAGCGCCTCGCGAATCCGTGGGCCGCGGTCAATGATATCGCCGACGAACACCGCCATGCGCGAGGCATGACGCCAAACGCCGGCTTGCTTGTGATAACCGAGCCGGTCGAGCAAGTGCTCAAGGGTCAGAGCGCAACCGTGCACGTCACCGATCAGGTCGTAGCTACGCGCGGGATCGAGCATCAGTCGCCTCCACCACCCAACCTGCTGCCCCAGCCGAGTTTGGTCCGACACACTTCATAGTAGTTGTGGTCGAGGGGGTGGATCAGCCGCAACTTCTGGGCTTTCTTGCTGATGGTGATGGTGTCGCCGGGCGCACAGGTAAAGTGGTTCTGCCCGTCACACGAGACTTGCGGGTATATCTGCATATCCTTGGACACGACGATTTTCAGCTCACTGTTGCCATCGACCACAATCGGCCTGCCTGACAAGGTATGGGGGTACATCGGCACAATCACAATGGCGTCGAGCTTGGGATGCATGATCGGGCCACCGGCAGAAAGCGCATAGGCCGTGGAGCCCGTGGGCGTGGCGACGATCAGGCCGTCGGCCTTCTGACTGCAGACGAACTGGCCGTCGATGTACAGCTCGAACTCGATCATGCGCGTCGATTTGCCGGGGTGCAGCACCACATCGTTCAGTGCATCGCCCTGGCCAATGGCTTCGGCGTGGCGACGAACTTCAGCTTGCAACAGGAAGCGGTTCTCCACCAGATAGTGGCCATCGAGCACTTCGGCGACCTTGATTTCCAGCTCATCGGGGCGGATGTCAGTGAGAAACCCCAGGCTGCCCCGGTTGATGCCGAGCACCGGGATATTGTGCCTGGCCAGCGCCCGTGCTGCGCCAAGCAGACTGCCATCACCGCCCACCACAATGACCATGTCACAGACTTCACCGAGCATCTTGCGCGACGAGGTCTGCAAACCGTGGCCCGGCAGGACTTCGGCTATGGTGTCCTCAAGGATCACGTGCAGGTGACGATCGAGCAGAAAACGTTTCAGTCGGCGGACGGTATCCAGCACCTGGGAACTGCCGAGGCGTCCGATGATGCCGATATTACGAAATTGCTCCATGGGGCTCCTATGGGGACGCGGGGGCCTGCGACGGCGAAAAACACGATTATGGGTGAAAGCGCGAGATAGACAAAATCCTTTCAGCCTCAAGGTGCACCCACGATTCGGGCTATGCTCGCAAGATGATCCTATTTCCAGATTTGCTGCAGTTACCCCACCAGTTGCGCCACCCCGAAGTGCGCGACCTGGCGTGGGTCATCCTCGCCCCGCCGATGCTCGGCGCCACGCCCTGGCCGCAGCGACATCCATTGGCAGGCAGTGACTGGGTGCAGGCACCGGAACACCTGGAAACCTGGCTTAGAAAACTCGACCGGGACAGTTACGGTTTGCTGCACTGGCTGGCCCAGGCCCGCACCCGACGCCTGGGCCTTTATTATGAACGGCTTTGGCAGTTTGCCGTGCAGCATGCGCCCGGCATCGAGTTGATTGCCTCCAACATGCCGATCCGCCGCGAAGGTCACACCCTGGGCGAGCTGGACCTGCTGCTGCGCGATCGCGACGGCGTGCATCACCTGGAACTGGCGATCAAGCTCTACCTCGGCCCGCAGAACGGCGACGGGCACGACACCGCGCAGTGGCTCGGTCCGGGCTGCCACGATCGGCTGGACCGCAAACTGGCCCACCTGAGCCAGCACCAATTGCCGATTTCCGCGCGTGCCGAGAGTCGCGAGGTGCTGGCGGCGCTGGATATCCGGGAGTTCAGCGCGCATTTGTGGTTGGGCGGTTATTTGCTCTACCCATGGCCGGGACAGGCGGCCTCGCCCAGTGGCGCGCACCCACAGCACTTGCGCGGTCGCTGGCTGCATCAAAAGGATTGGACGAGGTTTTTCGCACAGAGTCCGCCCGGCCGCTGGCAACCCCTGCCCCGCCATGCCTGGCTGGCACCGGCGCACTATCCCGCGGAGCAGACCTGGGACGATGAACAGTTGCAAGCTTGGCTCAGCGATCTGGAGCCTTTGGCGCCGGCGCAATTGCTGGTACGCCTGACGGAAAATGCCCACGGCGATTGGGAGGAAGCGGAACGGTTGTTCCTGGTGTCGGATCTTTGGCCGAATGTGCCGGGGCAGTATTGAGTTTTTCGCTGGCTGAACTACCCCCCTTCGCGAGCAGGCTCGCTCCCACAGGGGAATGCACTTTAACTGTGGGAGCGAGCC